>NZ_QAYX01000014.1 GCF_003054705.1 Opitutus sp. ER46 | reverse complement strand
CCCCCGCCTCCGTCCGCCCCCCGCCCCGCCTTCAACGTTGCCGTACCGCCCGCTTCCGCTTGTTTGCGCCCGTGGCCGGCCAAATCACCCGCATCTTCTCCGACATCCATTTCGGCGACCGAGCCAGCCGCGTCAGCCACCTGCGCCAACTCCAGCCCCTCCTCGCCGACATCGATCACCTGGTCCTCAACGGCGATACGCTCGACACCCGCACCGGTCCGTTTCCCGACCACACCGCCGCCTGCCGCGCCGAGGTCGACGCCTTCGCCCGCACCGCCGCCGCTCCCATCACTTTCCTCACCGGCAACCACGATCCCGATCTTTCCCCGCATCACAGCCTCGAACTCGCCGACGGCCAGGTCTTCGTCGTCCATGGCGACGTCCTCTTCGACGACATCGTTCCCTGGGGCCGCGACGCCCGCCTGATCCGCCAGCGGATCGCCGACACGCTCGGCGCCGGCTCCGCGCCCGCCCGCCTTGCCCTCGAGGAGCGCCTCCGCATCTGGCGAGTCGTCGCCGCCTCCATCCCCCAGCGCCACCAGTCTGAACGCGATTGGCTCAAGTACGCCGTCCGGTTCGCGGTCGACACCGTCTGGCCGCCCCTGCGCTTCTTCCGCATCCTCGAAGCCTGGCGTCAGGAACCCGTCCTCGCCGCCACGCTGCTCCGCCAGCAACGGCCCCGCGCCCGCTTCCTCCTGCTCGGCCACACCCACCGGCCCGCCATTCGCCAACTCCCCGGCGGGCTCGTCATCATCAACACCGGCTCCTTCACCGCGCCGTTCGGCGGCTACGCCGTCGACCTCGCGCCCGGCACCCTGCGCGTCCGCCGCGTCATCCCGCGCGGCACCGCCTTCCACCCCGGCCCGACCCTCGCCGAGTTTCCGCTCGCCAACGGCTGAGCGCCTCCGCTTGTTCACCCACCGCACCGACACTTCAATCGCCCAACCCGCGCCCCCCGACCCATGAGCATCGAATTTGGCTGGTGGAACAAGGATGAGACCGGCAAGTACCAGGTCTTCGTCTCCGTCCACGGCGGCAACATCGAGTGGAAGCGCAAACAGGGCCACCACGCGTCCTGGGAGGCCCATCCGCCCAGCGATGACGACCGCGCCCGCCTTGTCTCGGAGGCCGAGCGTCGCGTCCCGCGCCGCCTCATCACCCAGAAGCAGTTCGACGAGATCAAGCGCCTCAGCTCCGAACAGGAACCCGGCCGCATCGCCGGCCGGCGCCACCGCAGTTCACCCGAGCTCTAGCCTGACTCGGCCGCACCCGCCCGGCCCCCCCCCGTGGCCGCCGTACTTGCCGCGCCCGTGCAGCTGCATCCGCGGCGCCGCCCCCGGCCGGCGGCCACGTCTTTCGCCTGCGGCCTGACCCACGTCCGCGCCCTCCTGGGCGCGTCGGTCACCAGCCGAGATAACACGCCAAATTTGGCGTGTTATCTCAGTTAATGCGCCAGATCTGGCGCGTTATCTCGCCGCACGTTCAGCCGGCCAATTCGCCGGCCACCCGCGCCCAGATCAGCCGGAATGACGTGCAGTAGTCATCCGGCCGCGCGTTGACCCGCGCCGTCACCTCCGCCGGCGTCACCCACTCGCCGTACTGGATCTCCGCCGGGTCCACCGTGATCGGCCCATCATGGCGCAACCGGTAAACCCAGACGAACTCCCACCCGGTCTCCGCACACGCTTCGAGCCGGAACCACCGCTCAGGCGCCACGCCGCCACGCACTCCTATCTCCTCACCCAGCTCGCGCACCGCGGCGGCATCATACGCTTCACCCGCGTCGAGATGCCCCGAGCACGACGAGTCCCAGAGCCCCGGCGACATATCCTTGGCCATCGAGCGCTTCTGGAGAAAGAGCCGCCCCGCGGCATCGAAAACCAGGACGTGCACCGCCCGGTGCCACAACCCGGTCGCATGCACCTCACGTCGCGTCGCCCGCCGGACGACCTCGTCGCGCTCGTTCACCACATCAAACCACTCTTCTCGAATTTCGCTCACACCCGAAGGAGAGCAGTTCGCGCGCCCGCGCGCCAGCGCGCCGACGCGCGCGCAGGCGCTAATGGAGAATGGCGAATGAAGAATGGCCGAAGGAGACTCAGGGCAGGAGAACAACAATTATATCGCCCTACGTAAAAGTAACTTACGCGATAATGTCCAGATACTCGCCCATTCTGTCCGGATAGTATCCAGATCCTTTCGTCGGTGCCGAATGCTCGCGCATAGGCACAAGGATCCGAAGTCCGGAACCTGAGGTTGATAGCCTCTCCACTCCCCGGTTCGGCGGGCTCCGCCCCCCTTCAGCCTTCCGCCTTCGTTCCTTCAGCCTTTCCCCGCAGCGGGCCGCCATTCTGCATTCTTCATTCTTCCTTCTCCATTAGGCGGCGCCCGCGGACTCGCGGGCGCCGCCGTTGAGTGCTTGCCCGATAACTTCCGGTGTGTTTCGTGGGCGGCTCCAATGCCGAAGATCGACGTCAACAAAGTCGCGGAGATCCTGAAGAAGAACGCCATCGACCCCGCCCTCCTGCGCCGGGTGATCGAGGAGATGAATCTGGCCGTCCAGCCGGAGGGAGGTGACGAAGAGAAGCCACCCGCAACGAAGAAGCAGTACGTCATCATGCTGAGCGATCCGGACAACAAGATGCCCAAGCACGACTTCGTGGGTTGGGTGCTCCAGATCCCGGAGGACGAGAGCGTTGCCACCACGCCGGATCGCATTTTCCGCGGCTGCTACGATTTCAACGCCAGCAAGAAGGGCCGCCTCCTGCCGGTGAAAACCGTCGGTGAAGCCCTCGAAAACGTCCCCGCCAAGTACTTCAAGGAAGCCGACGTCTGGGTGAAAACCAAGACGCCCGTCCTGATCCTCAAGACCGACAACGAGGTCCCGAAGGCCGAAGGCGAAAACGCCAAGAAGCAGAAGGACGACGCCGAAGACGAGTAAGCGTCTCGTGTCCGCATTCACGCCGCCGCGCCTTTCCGGCCGTGGCGGCTTTTTTGCGCCCACCCAACCGCGGCACGTGTCCGCTACGCTCCCGCGGTTGGCATCGAACCGCCCAGCGAGTCCCGTAGTTGCTGGCCGACGCGCAGGATCACCTGGCAGACGTTTTCGCGGACCACGTGGTCGCTGGGCGAGACCGGGCACCCCCGCCGCTCACCTTCCAGCCACGTCTCGTCCTGGATGATCTTTTGGATCACCGGGAGTTCACGCAGCAGCACGGGATCACGAGGGCTCATGGGGCGGGGTTGGTGGTATGGATGCGCCTGTGGTTGCAGCGTTCCCCGGCCCGGCCGCAGTTCCTCACCCAATCATCGGGGAGGCTGCCACCCCATAGCTCGGCGCACGCCACCTCCGAGCTCCGTCGAGCCGGCGTCGGCAGTACGCGTTGGGAACCACTCCGCATGATGCCGTGCTATCGGCACCGCACGCCATCGACCTGATGCCCCCACTTGACTCCCTGTTCGCGGCACTGGACCAGCAACAGCTTGCGCCCAAATTTTCACGTCTTCACTCAGTGCCCCCTGCTGTCACGTATCCGCCGCACATGCGTCCAGCCCTCGCGCCCGCCTTCGTCGCTCCCCACCCCGCAGCCTCACGGCCCTTTCCCCCCATGCCCTGCCCCCTTCGCTCCGGAGTCGCCTTGCTCGTTTCCGTCCTGACCGCGATGGCCGCCTCCTCCGCCGCTCCACCTGGCCCGATGCCCACAGCCACGTCCGCCGCCGCCAACGAACCGATTCCCGACCCGCGCGAGATTCTCGTCCCGCCCATCGCCACCGCCTTTCCCCAACTCCCCGGACCCGAGGCCCTGCCCGTCCAGCACGCGTTGCCCGACATCTTCCGCCCCGCCGATGGCCACCGCGTCACCACGCCGGACCAGTGGCGCCAACGCCGCGCTGAACTGCGGCGCATCCTCGAACACTACGCCGTGGGTCACGCCCCGCCGGCCCCCGGCAACGTCCGCGGTCGCGAGTTGAAGTCCCAACTCCTGGTCGGCGGCAACGTTCGCTACCGGCTCATCCACCTCTCCTTCGGCCCCAACGAGTCGCTCGGCTTCGACCTCGGCGTCTTCACGCCCACCCGCGGCACCGGGCCGTTTCCCGCCGTGATGGTCCCCGCTGGCACGCCCCCCGGCGCCACGCCGCTGCCACGTCTTCCCAACGGCCCCACCCAGGGCAAGGGCACCAACGTGCTTCTCGTCGTCGGTCGCGGCGCACCGGCCGACGCCAGCACCGCCCGCCTGCCACCGTCCGGCTTGGAGCCGAAATCCGCCGCGCCGAAACCCGCTTCCACGGCCACCCCCGGCGCGATCCCGAGCGATGCCCCTGCCACAGTCTCCGCCGTCTCGGCCGCGCCGGCCCGCCGCTTTCCCGGCGCCCCCGCCGACGCCGAACAGATCGCCGCCGACTCCCTCGCCCTCGCCCGCGGCTACGCGTACGTGATGTTCAACTACAACGATCTCGGCGAGGACACCACGCTCCGCGCGCCTGACGGCAGCTGGTCCTTCCGCACCACGCGTTTCTTCCCGGCCTATCCGGGGCACGACTGGGGCCTGCTCGGCGCCTGGGCCTGGGGCGTCTCGCGCATCGTCGACTATCTCCAGACCGATCCCGCCATCGACGCGTCGCGGCTGATCGTCACCGGCGCCTCCCGCACCGGCAAATCCGCTCTCGTCGCCGCCGCGTTCGACGAGCGCATCGCGCTCGGCGCGCCGGTCGTCACCGGTGGCGGTGGCATTGGCGTGTATCGCCTCTGCGGCGACGGCCGCAGCGAGACGCTCGATATCATGGAGAAGAAGTACCCCAACTGGTTCTCGCCCCACCTGCACGCCTTCCGCGGCCAGGTCGACCGGCTCCCATTTGACCAGCACTGGTTCCTCGCGCTCTGCGCCCCGCGGCCGTTCATCGCCCTCGAGGGCACGACCGACGTCATCTCCTCGCCCGCCGCCGTCCGGGCCTCCGTCGACGCCGCCCGTCCCGCGTACGCCTTGTCCGGCGCCAGTGACAAACTCGCCGTCCACTACTCCGACCACGGCCACACGTTCAACGCCGACGACTGGAACGCCCTCCTCGATTTCGCCGACCAGCACCTCCCCACGCGCGCCGCGCCCCCGCCGGTGGGTGTGCCCTCGACGTCGATTGCCCCCGCGGCCGCACCGGTCACACCGTCCGCCGCGCGACCGGGTCGTTGACGCCCCCGCCGCCCGTCCGCTTCGCTCCTCCTCCCGTCCCCCAACGATTCGTCATGCTACCGCTCCGCCTGCTCGCCGTCTGCACGTTCGCTCTGTTCGCCTCCGCCGCGGCGCCCGCGGCCGCCGCCAACGCCCGCCCGACCTTCAACGTCCGCGCGTTCGGCGCCACCGGTGACGGCACCACCAAGGACACCGCGGGGTTTCAGAAGGCGCTCGACACCTGCGCCGTCTCCGGCGGCGGCGAGGTCGTCGTGCCCGCCGGCACCTACCTCATCGGCAGCATCCAGCTCGGCCAGCGCACCATCCTGCGCCTCGAGGCGGGCAGCGTCCTCAACGGCTCCGGCGATGCCGACGACTACCCGATGGTCGATGTGCGCTGGGAGGGCCGCTGGCAGCCCGGCCGGCGCGCCCTCATCTACGCCGACAACGTCGATCACATCGGCATCGTCGGCCCCGGCCAGATCAACGGTCACCCCGAGGTTGCCAAGCCCCAGAATCCGCGCGGCGTGGTCGTCCTTGAACCCATCAACTGCCACGACGTCCGCTGGGAGGGCTTCACCGTCACCCAGGGCGGCAATTGGGCCACGCATCCGACCTACTGCACCAAGGTCGTTATCCGCAACGTCACCATCACCGGCCGCCGTGACGGCATCGACGTCGACTCCTGCAAGGACGTCCTGATCGAGGGCTGCCGGATCGATACCGGCGACGACGCCATCAGCCTGAAATCCGGCCGCGGACTCAACGGCGCCCGCATTGGCAAACCCACCGAGAACGTCGTCATCCGCGACTGCCAGCTCCGCTGCACGCGCTTCGCCTGCATCGGCATCGGCAGCGAGACCTCCGCGGGCATTCGCAACGTGCGCATCGAACGCTGCACGTTCGATTCCCACACCCACGCCATCTACATCAAGACCCGGACCGGCCGCGCCGGCGTCACCGAGAACATCGTCGGCGACGACCTCGAGGTCACCGCCGGCAGCTTCCTGCGCATCAACCTCACGCGCGGCGGAAACACCAACACCGCCGACGACCCCGTCGACGGCCCCCTCGGCGTACCCGAGGCCAGGAACCTCCGCTTCAGCCGCGTGCGCATGCACGGCAAGGCCCTCGTGCAGGCCACCGAGACCCTCGCCAACAAGCCGATCCTCGGCCTTTCCCTCACCAGCGTCACCGGCACCTGCGAGTCCGGCATCGTGCTCGCGAACGTCCGCGACGTGGAGCTCCGCGACCTCCGCGTCACCGGCTTCACCGGGCCGCTGATCAAGGCCGAGAACGTGACCGGCAAGGGCCTGCCGGCACACGACTAGGCGCCGGGGCGGCCTGACGGATCGCTCCGCCAGGCACCCACCGCAGGCGTCACGCGTTCACTTCACGCCCATCGCAGCGTCGATCGAGTACTTGCCCGGCCCGCCGACGAAGATCGGCAGGAACACGCCCAGGTAGAGGAACGCCATCTCGCCGCTGGCCGGGCCGGTCAACTGGTGCCCATGCACCAGCCAGAACGCCACGCCCATCGTGATCATGACGCCCAGCGCCGCGAAGCGCGTGAACAGGCCCAGGACGACCAGTCCCGCACACACGAACTCGGCAAAGGTCGCCATCCCGAGGCTCAGCGACGCGCTGCCCAGGTGCAGCGGATCCGGAAACTTCGCCGCCATCGCGCTGAAGCCGCTGACCTTGCCCCAGCCGTGGAGCAGCATCAGCGAGAGCCCGAACCAGGCCCGCAGAACCAGCAACGCGAGATCCGCACTGCGCGGAATGAAACTGAAGTGTAGGAATTTCATGGGAGGAAACAGGCGCCGAACCCTGTCCAACTCCGCGACAAAGAAAAGCCCCCGGCCCAGAATTTCCGCGGCGAGACCGCGTCATCTCCATCCTGAGCCGTCCCTCGCCGACGAGCGCTCGCGTTGGAGAATCGTCACCGCAGGGGCGCCATCCATGCGCCGTCCGACCACCGCCAAAGTGTCACGTATTACGTGACACTCGGCGGGAGCTTCCCTCGGGAGCCGACGGGAAGTGTCACGTGTTACGTGACACTCGCCGCGGTCTGCGCCGGAGGCGCGGATTGGATATTTGTCACCGGGTGACCGCCCGCCGGCTGGCGGCACTCAGGCCGTCGCGTTCACCGCCGCGACCACGAGCGAGGCGTTGGTGCCGCCGAAGCCGAAGCTGTTCGCCATCGCGGCGCGGACCGGCTTCTGCACCGCCGTGTTGGGCGTGAAGTTCAGGCCGAGCGCGGCGCACGCCGGATCGATGTTCTCGAGATTGATCGTCGGCGGGATGACGCCCTCGCGGATCGCCATGACCGCGGCGAACAGGCCCATCGCGCCGGCACCGCCCAGCAGGTGGCCGGTCATCGATTTCACGCCGCTTACGTGCAGGTTGGCCTTGTTCTCCGCGAAAACCGTCGCGATCGCCGCTGCCTCCTCGCCGTCGCCCGTGGGCGTCGAGGTCGCGTGCGCCGACACATAGTCGATGTCGGTCGGCTTCAGGCCGGCACGATCAAGCGCCGCGCGCATCGCCCGGGCCGAGCCTTCGCCGCCCGGCGCCAGCGATGAAAGGTGGTACGCATCGGCCGACGCGCCGTAGCCGCGCATCTCGGCGTAGATCGTGGCGCCGCGGCGTTTGGCATGCTCGTACTCCTCGAGCACGAAAACCACCGCGCCTTCCGACAGCACAAAGCCGTCACGATCGGCATCGTACGGACGCGAGGCCTTCTCCGGCGCGTCGTTCCGCGTGGAGAGCGCGCGCATCTGGGCAAACGCCCCGATCCCGAGCGGCGTGATCGCCGACTCCGCGCCGCCGGCAATCATCACGTCCGCGTCGCCGCGCCGGATGGCCGCCGCGGCCTCGCCCATTGCGTGACCGCTCGTCGCGCACGCCGAGGCGACGCTCATGTTCATCCCGCGGAAATCCAGCAGCAGGCTCACCTGGCCGGCCAGGAGGTTGGGCGCGATCTGGATGATGAAGAAGGGCGAAATCTTGCGGAAACCGCCGGTTTTCCAGGTGTCGTGCATCGCCTCGATCTCCGGCAACCCGCCCACGCCCACACCCAGGTTCACCCCCAAACGCTCCGACGCCATCGACGCGCGGTGCGCGTCCAGGCCGGAATCGGCGTAGGCCTCAACCGCGGCGGCCGCGCCCAGATGCGTAAACCGGCCGAACTTCTTCACGTCTTTCGGATTCAGCACCTGCGTCAGCGCCTCGCCGCCCGGACCACGCGGATGCAGCGGCTGGGCCAGCGGCTTTGTGACGTCGAAATTTCGCACCTCGCCCGCCAGCTGCGCGCTGCACTTGGACGCGTCGAACCGCGTGATCGGGCCAATGCCACTCCGGCCCGCCTTCAGCGCTGCCCAGGTTTCCGCAGCCGTGTTGCCGCAGGGCGTGACGGCGCCCAGGCCAGTGATGACCACGCGGCGCGTGGAGGAGTCAGGGATGTTCGACATATGGGATGAAACGAAAGGAGGCCTATTCGACAGGCCCCGCCAGTCGCCGCGCAAGGCCGATGTTTGGCCGCCGATGAGCGCCGCAAAGTCGCGGTTCATGGACCTGATAGATACCTTAGATATTGATGTATAATAACTAATGAACCTATTCCCGGTGTCGCCCGGCGGATTTCAACACCACCTCTCGCTTACTTTAGTCTCTAAATGATAGAATATTACACATTTCATCGGGCTTACTCCGGCTTCCTCCTATCCGCCATGCCCGGCCGCAGCTTGGAGGCATGTGTGGCAAAGAGGCGGCGAAAAGATTCCATTAATACCTACATATAAACTACTAACGACATCAATAATACTGACCTGACGACGACCGCAGCTCCCGCACGGGGTGGGGCGAAGCCGTTGCCCGCCCGCGCCAAGGTCTCCTTTTGACTTTCCCCTGTGCTACCGCTTTGCTCTCCGACCCTTTTCAAGCCTTCCCAGAATCACTCATGCAGCAGCTGCACGCCTACTGGCGGATGGAATATATCGAAGCTCCTCGCTACCCGCCGGCGATGAAGCGGCCGTTTACCGAGCTGCCTGCCATGGGCGATGATCGCGCCGCCCTGATTGTCCACCGCGCGCGCCTGTCGTACCTCGTCCTCAACCGTTTTCCGTACAACCCCGGCCACCTCCTGGCCGTTCCGTTCCGCGAGGTCACCGACCTTGAGGGTCTCGCCACCGAGGAGCGCGCGGATCTTTTCGAGGAGATCATCTACGGCCAGCGCCTCCTCACCGCCGCCCTCAAGCCCGACGCCTTCAACATTGGCTTCAATCTCGGCGAAGCGGTCGCCGGCGGCAGCATCCCGCACATCCACGGCCACATCGTCCCTCGCTGGAACGGCGACACCAACTTCATGCCCGTCCTCGGCCAGACCCGGATCCTCCCGCAGTCCTTGGACGCCACCTGGGCCAAGCTCGCCGCGGCCGTGCAAACCTGCCCCCGCTAAGGTCCTCACGACCTCTCCGGGCGCATCCTCCAACCCTGCTCCGTCTCCTTCTGTCGTGCCGTCCAAGACGCTCCATTTTCCCAGTCCGCGTCACCTGAGTTCGCTGTTCGGCGGCCGGGAGGAGAACCTCGTCCACGCCGAGCGCGCCCTCGGCTGCCGGCTCACCACCCGCGAGGACTGGCTCAAGATCGAGGGCACCGAGGAACAGGTGCAGACGGCGGACGCTTTGTTCACCTTCCTCGACAAGGGCCGCGCCCAGGGCATGCGCATCCGCACCCCCGATTTTCACCGGATCACGGACGCCTTCGGCCGAGGCGAGGGTCCGCAGCTGCAGACGCTCCTTGACGAGCCGCTCGTCATTGCCACCAACCGCAAGACGATCGTCCCGAAGACCCTCGGCCAGAAGCTCTATCTCCAGTCGATGCTCGCCCACCCCGTCGTGTTCGGCATCGGACCCGCCGGCACCGGCAAGACCTACCTGGCCATGGCCGCCGCGGTGAACGCCCTGCTCAAGAACCAGGTGGAGCGCATCATCCTGACCCGCCCGGCCGTCGAAGCGGGCGAAGCCCTCGGCTTTCTGCCCGGCGACCTCCGCGAAAAGATCCTGCCGTACCTGCGGCCGCTCTACGACGCCCTCCACGACATGCTCGACGCCGAGGATGTCACCCGGCTCACCGAGAAGGGGATCATCGAGATCGCCCCGCTCGCCTACATGCGCGGCCGCACCCTCTCGCACGCGTTCATCATCCTCGACGAGGCCCAGAACACCACATCCGAACAGATGATGATGTTCCTCACCCGCCTCGGCGAAGACTCGCGCATGGTCGTCACCGGCGACGTCACCCAGGTCGACCTCCCGCGCTCCAAGCAGAGCGGCCTGGTCGAAGTCCGCCATATTCTCGAGGATATCCCCGGCATCGATTTTCACACGTTCAGCGGCGCCGACGTTGTCCGGCACCCCCTCGTCCAGCGCATCATCGATGCCTACGAGGCCTATCGTAATCCCGAGGACAACGAAGAGCCGCCCGACGAAAAGCAGTCCTGATGTCCCTCCGTAACCAGCTGAAGCTTCTCCTCGGCGGCCTGCGCGCCCGCCAGACCGGCCGGCCCCCGCCCGTCGCTCCCGCCGCCTGGAGCGAGTTCCTGGAACGCAGCCGCCTCGTCTCCGCCCTCATTTTCATCATCACGGTCGCCGCCATCGTGCTCATCAGCTCGGCGGGCGTGAACACCCTCAATGTGCCGGTGCTGCCCAACCAGGTCGCCACCACGCACATCATCGCCACCACTTCGTTCACCTACGAAAGCGCCGAAAAGACCAAGGCCGCCCAAAATCAGTACGCCGACCGCGTCCCGCCCGTTTACCGCATCGATACCGAGCCGCTCCGGCGCTTCGAAATCGCCGCCCGCGCCCTCCTCGCCGACCTCGACACCTTCGAGTTGACCCATCCGGCCAACGCCCCCGCGCCGGCCCCGCTTTCACCCGCCGCCACCGACCGCCACGCCGAGCTCGGCTCCATCGCCGACGCCTTCAACGCCCGTGGCAACTATCACGTCACGCCGGACGACGTCGCGTCCCTCCTCACCATCGAGCCCCGGCTGCGCGCCGCGATCTTCGAAAACGGCGTCGCCACCCTGCGCGACATCTACGCCGAGGGCGTGGTCGATTCCGCCCTGGGCGGCGTCACCCCCGGCAGCGCCATCGTTTTCCAGATCCAGCGGCCCAACGGCACGATCGGCCAACGCTCCGTCCAGTCGATGGAGGATGCCCTCACGCTCCTCCGCGTCAGCCTCGCCACCGACACCGTCTCCCGCCCCGCCACCCAGGCGGTCTTCCGCGTCTTCCGCTTCGGCCTCACCCCCAACATCGTCTTCGACCGCGCCGCCACCCGCGCCCGCCAGGTCGCCGCGATCAACGCCGTCAAACCCGTCATGGTCTCCGTCTCCACCGGCCAGACCATCATCGAGCCCGGCGACCGCGTGACGCCCGAGCAGTACGAGATGTACACCGCTTACCGGCGCTACCTCCTCTCCACCAGCGACGCCGAGTTTCACGAGGGCCTGACGCTCTACCGGCGGCTCCTCTTGGTGCTCGCGATGGTCGTCGCCTCGCTGATCTACATCCGCATCGAGGACCCGGAGACCCTGCGCAACAACGTCCGCTGCGGCCTGCTCGCCCTCGTCGTCATCCTCAACCTCGCGCTCGTCCGCGGCCTTTATTCGCTTGGCGGCGCCGAGTTCTTCGTCCGCGACGGTTCCTGGGCCTCGACGCTGCCGTACGTCGCCCCCACCGCAATCGCCCCGCTCATCATCGCGATCCTGATCGACGCCGGCTCCGGCATCTTCATGGCGCTGCTGGTCTCGATCTTCACCGGCGTCATCTACGGCAACCGGCTCGACCTGCTCGTCATGACGTACCTCGCGTCGCTCGTGACAATCTACCTCGCGCGCGACGCCCGCAGCCGCCGCGGCGTGGTCCGCGCCGGTGGCGCCGGCGGCCTCACGATCGCCGCATTCGCCCTCCTCATCGGCTTCGCCGACCAGCTCTCCTACGACACGATCGGCCGCCAGATGGTCGCCGGCCTGGTCACCGGTCTCTTCACCGGCGTGGTGGTCGTGGGCTTCCTGCCCATCCTCGAGACGCTGTTCAAACGCACGACCGACATCACCCTCCTCGAGCTGACCGACTACAACCATCCGCTGCTCCGGCACATGCAGCTCGAGGCGCCCGGCACCTACCACCATTCGCTCGTCGTCGCCCAGTTGTCGGAGAACGCCGCGAGCGTCGTCGGCGCCAACCCGCTGCTCGCCCGCGTCTGCGCCCTGTTCCACGACGTCGGCAAGACCGTCAATCCGCAGTTCTTCGCCGAGAACCAACGCGAGCGCGGCAACCCGCACGACAACCGTGACCCGCTCGAGTCCGCGCGGATCATCCGCCAGCACGTCACCGACGGCGTCGACCTCGCCCACAAGCACAACCTGCCGCGCGCGATCGCCGACGTCATCCAGCAGCACCACGGCACCACCCTCGTACGCTACTTTTACCACCGCGCGCTCGAGCGCGCCCAGCCCGCGGCCAACGGCACCCGCGCGATCGTCGACGAGGCGCCGTTCCGCTACGACGGCCCGCGGCCCGTGTTCAAGGAGAGCGCCATCATCAGCATGGCCGACGCCGTGGAGGCGAGCGCCCGGTCGCTGCGGGAAATGACCCCCGAGAAGGTTCACGAGCTGATCGACCGCATCATCAACGAGCGCATCGCCGAGGGGCAGCTCGACAACGCCCCGCTCACGCTCGAGGAGATCACGCGCGTCAAGAACAGCTTCCAGTTCACCCTGGTGAACATGCTCCACGCCCGCATGGCCTACCCGACCGTGAGCGAAACCGCGCCCCAGCCGGCGAGGGCGTGACCGCGGCGGAGTGAGAGTGAAAGTGAAAGTGAAAGGGGGCGGCTGAGCCGCTGTCACCAGGACACCCAACACTGAAATTTGCGATCAGCCCGCTACGTCGGCGGCGCTGCTCCAGCCGCCACATTCCGCATCGCCACTCTCACTTTCACTCTCACTTTCACTCTTTCCGATGCGCTCCGTCGCCATTGCCAACCGTCATCCTGGACTCCGGCTCGACCGCCGGGCGGTCGCCCGCGTGATTCAGACGCTCGACGCCCATCACGCGGAGCTCGCCACGCGGGGCTCGGTGCTGGGCAACGAGGGTGAGCTCTCACTCGTGTTCCTCACCGACGTCGCCCTCGCCGAACTGCACGACCAATTTCTCCAGGACCCGACGATCACCGACGTGATCACGTTCGAGGGTAACCCGGTGCTCGGCACCGCCGGCGAGATCTGCGTCTCCGCCGACGCCGCGTTCCGCCAGACGCTGCCATCCGGCGACGCGCGCCACGGCGCCCACGCCACCAGCGATTTCTCCCGCGAGCTCACGTTGTACCTCGTGCATGGCTGGCTGCACCTCGCCGGTTACGACGATCTCGCGCCGGCGAAGAAGCGCGTCATGCGCCGCGCCGAGGCCCGCGCGCTCGCATTGCTCGAGAGCGCCGGCGCCCTGCCCGCCTTTCGTCTGCGGACGGCGCGCCGCAGCCAATCCGCGCGTCGCGCGACCCCGCGTCAGGCCCGCGCCCGCGGTCGGTCGCGCAGGTAAAGCTCCACGCGCTCGTCGAGATCGTTGCCGTACTCCGCGTACTGCGCCTCGAGTTCGTCGAAGATCCGACGCTTCTCCTCCGGCAAGGCGCGGACCGCCGCGGTGCGACGTTCCCGGTCGGCGGGCACACCCTCCGGCCCGAAGACCGCATTGGCACGCTCCGCCAGCGTCGCGAGCGTCGTCGAACCCACCGCGCGAAACGCCGCCGGCGCCAGCGCCGCGATATCACCCTCCGCCGAGCGATAGAAGCGCTCGAAGCCGGTGTTCGCGACTCGTGCCTCGAAGCACCAGATCGCCGCCAGGGTCTTTTCCTCCTCCGTCAGGCCGGGAATGCCCGCCTGGTGGTAACGGTCCAAGGCCTTCTGCATGGCCAGGTCGACGATCATGATTTCCTCCTTTGGTTTCAGGTTACCCGAAGCTTCGTCGTCCGCAACCGGCGCCCCGCCGTCGCGCCTCCGCTCATACGCCCGCCTCCTGCATCAGGCGCATAATCACATAGCCGAGCAGACCGGTCAGCGGGAGCGTCAACACCCACGCCCACACGATCTTTCCCACCAGGCCCCACTTCACCGCGCTCAGGCGCTTCGTCGCGCCGACGCCCATGATCGAGGTCGAGATCACGTGCGTGGTGGAAACCGGCACACCGATCGTCGACGCGCCGTGAATCACCAGGGCCGCCGTGGTCTCCGCCGCGAAGCCATGCACCGGCTGCAGCTTCACCATCTTGTGTCCCATCGTCCGGATGATCCGCCAGCCGCCGGCCGCCGTCCCCGCCGCCATCGTCAGCGCACAGGCGAGCATAACCCAGCGCGGCACCGTGAACTCGGGCGTGCGGAGGAAATGCAGCCACGGCGGCAGGTCGGCAAACGCGCCCGAGTTCGTCCCGGTGAAGAGCGCGAGCGCGATGATGCCCATCGTCTTCTGCGCATCGTTCGACCCATGGCTGTAGCCCATGAAGCCGGCGCTCACCAACTGCGCCTTGCCAAAGATCATGCCGACGAGCCGCGGCGTCGCTTTCCGCAGGATCACGGTCAGCAGAAACATCAGCACCATCCCACCCAGGAAACCCAGCAGCGGCGAGGTCACCATCGGCAACACGATCTTCGGCCACAGCCCCACGTGATGCCCGCCCGCGTCCACCACCGACCACTTGAGCGCTGCCCAGTGTCCGCCCGAGGTTCCCACCGCCGCCCCGCACAGCCCGCCCACCAGCGCATGGCTCGAACTCGAGGGCAGCCCCAGCCACCACGTGAACAGCCCCCACACGATCGCGCTCAGCAGCGCCGCCAGCACCGTCGCCATTGTGATGTACTGCGTGTCGACCAGCCCTTTGCCGATCGTCGACGCCACCGCCGTGCCCATCAGCGCGCCAAACAGATTCCAGAACGCCGCCCAGAGCACCGCCTCCCGGGGGCCGAGGACCTTGGTGGACACGACCGTGGCGATGGCATTCGCGGTGTCGTGAAAGCCGTTGATGTACTCGAAGACAAGGGACGCCAAAAGCACCAGAAGGAAGAGCGTCATGGAAGTAAGCTGGAGGAAGGCACGTTGCGCTCCTGCCGCCACCCTCGCCAAGCCCCGCCATGGCTCGTCACCGAATTGTAACATTCAGGGGCCAAACGTCGCTTGCCGCATCGCCTCCCCCCTCGCCTCCGGCACCGAGTTTTTCCGTGCGTTCAGAACCCCCGCAGATACCTTCCGAGCATCCATGGCCGAAACGCCCGAGTCTCCGTCCCGCCTCATCACGTTCCGCAACGCGTTCCTCTCGGGGCTCCTGTTGCTGGCACCGCTGATCGTCACCGTTTGGGCATTCAGCAAGATCATCGACATCGTCGGCGGCACCTTCCGTCCGATGTACGAGCGCTACCTGCCGCAACCGCTGCAGACCATCCCGTTCTTCTGGGACTTCCTTGGCACCATCGTTGTCATCCTGCTCATCACCGCGCTGGGCTACCTGTCCAACTACGTCCTCGGTAAATTCTTTTTCAGCATCGCCGAGCGGGCCATCCATCGCATCCCCGGCATCGGCGGTCTCTACCAGTCGGTAAAGCAGATCGTCCAGACCTTCGGCGGCCAGAACCGGAACCTGTTCAACAAGGTCGTCCTCGTGGAGTTTCCGCGGAAGGGGCTCTGGAGCATCGGCTTCCTGACCAACAAAGCGCAGGGCGAACCCCACCGCATGGCCGGAGCCGAGCTCTGGACCGTGTTCATTCCCACCACGCCCAATCCCACCAGCGGCTTCCTCATCATGGTCCCGCGCCAGGACATCGTGGAACTCGAGATGAGCGTCGGCGAGGGCATGAAGATGGTCATCTCCGGGGGTGCCGTCATCCCGGCGGCTCCCGGCAGCCACGAAGCCCCGACCGTCGTCACGAACCCGCCCGCCGCCACCCCGCTGGCCTAGGTCGCCGCCCCCGCGCCGGTCTCCGTTTCCCGCCCGTCCCGTGCCCGCGCAATCGCTCCAGACCGAGGGCTTCATTCTGCTGAAGTACCCGCCCGGCGACTCGTTCCAGACGCTCACGGTTTTCTCGCCGGAGCACGGCAACCTCGCCGTGCTCCAGCGCATCGCGAAGAAACCCGGCACCAACCCCGCCCTTGACCTCTTCGACGAGGCCGCCCTCGGGCTCGAGACCTCCAACCAGGGACGCACCTACTTTCTCAAGGAAGCCCGCCTGCTGACGCGTCACCCCGACATCGGCCGCAGCTACGAGTCTCTCCGCCTCGCGTGCGCGCTCGCCACGCTCATCGCCCGCAACCCCGTGCACGAGGACAGCCGCCCGCAGGTCGGCGCGCTCCTCCGCACCGTGTTCGCCGCCTTCGCCGCCAGCGACCGGCCCGACATCGTGTACCTGAAGGGGCTGTATCGGTTTGCCCGTGACGAAGGCTACCCGCTCAAGGAGCAGTGGTTCCCCACCCTCCCGTCCGCCGATCGCGCCGCGCTGACCGCCCTGCTCAACCGCCCGCTCGCCGAGCAGGCCACGCCCGCCGAGATGGTCGCCCACCTGCAGCGGCGACTCGAAGATTATCTGCGCGGCCACACGGAGATCATCGTCGCCGGATGAATTTCGATTTGGACAAACGCACAGCCGCGCTGGGCGTCGGCGAGTTTTCCTCATTCACGCTCGGCCCGCGCGAGTCCGGTGATGGCGTGGGCGGCGGCATCTGGCGCGCTCACCTCGGCACGCACTGGCACAACGAACTGCGCACCCGCGCGACCGCCGAGCACGGCGCCGCCGCCACGTTCGAGATCCCGATCACCGGCCAGGTCGCCCACCGCGGCTGGACGCTAACGCTCACCGGCCGGATCGATCAGCTCATCCAGCCGCCGGCGCCACCCGCAGACAGCGGCCCGCCGCCGGAGACCGCGTCGGCGGCTGGCGCGGCGGCGTCGACGCACCGCGCCCGCCGCGCCGCGGCCACGCGTCCGGTCATTCTCCGCGAGATCAAGTCCGTCACGCGGCCGCTTCCCGCTGACGAAACCGAGCTACGGCGCGACTACCCCGACTACTTCGTTCAGATCGCCACGTATCTCGCGCTCGGCCGCAGCGGGCTGCTGCGCGCCGCCACGCCCGCCGCCGACGCCTTTCTCCCCGGTGACACCGCGACCGTCCTCCGCGGCGAACTGGTCTTCGTCGAAACCAGCGCGGGGCTCGTGCAGACGCTCACGCTCGCGAGCGCCGAGGACGCCCTGTTCACCGCGCAGCTCGAGCGCGTCGTCGAGTTTCTTAACCTGCGCCTCCGCGCGCGCGAACGCCTGCGCGGGCTTCGCTACCGTCCGCCGTTTCCCTCGCCCCGCCCCGGCCAGGAGACCACGCTCACCGAGCTCACGACCACGTTCGAGCAGCGGCCGCTCGTGCTCTTCGAGGCGCCCACCGGCTTCGGCAAGACCGGCGTCATGCTGGAGTTCGCCCTCGGGCAACTGCGCTCCGGCCACTTCGACCGCGTCCTCTACCTCACGAGCAAGTCCACGGGCCAGATCCAGGTCGTGGACACCCTGGGGCGGATGACCGCGCCCGAGGAAAGCCCCGCGGCCCCCGGTGCCGCCGTCGCGCCGACACCTGACCTCGCGCAACCAGGCGGTACGGCCGCCGCCCCGGTCCGGGCAACGCCCGTCGCCGTCTGGCACGTGCGCAACAAGGGCGAGCATTGCGTCAACGCGACGTTCCATTGCGTGCGCGACAACTGCCAGTACCTCGCCGGCGCGCCCGAGCGCTGGGGCCGCAGCGGCCTGGCGCGCTTCTACCTCGACGAACAGCACGCGCGGGACCTCGAGACGTTGCGCGCCGCCGGTCGCGAGGCCCGCATCTGCCCGTACGAGATCACGCGCGCCGCCCTCGCGTTCAACGACGTGTGGATCGGCGACTACAACTACGTCTTCGCGCCCGGCAACCGCGGGTTGTTCTACGACCAGCCGGGCTTCCTTCCCGCGCGCACGCTCCTGCTCGTCGACGAGGCGCACAACCTGCCCAACCGCGTCGCCGACGCCTACTCGCACGGGTTCACCGCCACCGACGCCTACACCGTGCGCGAGGATCTCAATCGCATCCGCCCGCCGGCCAGCCTCCTCTCCGCCTGGGACCACTGGTGCCACTTCCTGCACCACCTCCGCCCGAGCGACGGACTTTCCGCCGACGATGAGGACGATGCCCGCCATCTGCTGGGCGAGATCGCCAAGCACGTCTCCACCGGCCAGCTCGATTACGCCGCGCTCGGCCCCTACGCCGCCGACGCCCTCTGGTCCGTGCCCGCGCTCCTCGACGAACTCGAGCAGTCGACGCTCCCCCGGCTCTGGTGGAGCCCGCGCGGCGCCGAGCTCGCCCTCACGTGCCTGGATGCCGCGCCCGCGATTGGCGCGACCTTGCGGGAGTTCGGCGGCGTCGTCCTCGCCAGCGCGACGTTGACTCCGGTCGACGGGTTCGCCGCCGCCTGCGGTCTCGCCCGCGAGGCCGCGCCCGTAATCAAATCCGCGCCCTCGCCGGAGCCCGCCCAACCCTTGCCCGAGCGCCTCGGCGAGCTGAACAAGCGTACCACGCGCAAGCTCTACAAGCAGCTCACCACCGCCGCCCAACTGCTGCGTGTCGAGGAGGCGCGCGATGCCGCCACGCCCACCCACCTGCGCGCCCATGCACCGTGGCGCGACGGCACGTACGACGTCGCGTTCGACGCGCGCGTCGACACCACCTTTCAGCACCGCTCGCGCTTCTACCCAGAGACCGGCGCCACGGTCGTCGCGCTCCAGGACGCCGCGCACACGCCCGTGGCCGTCTTCTTCCCGTCGTACGCCTACGCCGACGCCATCCGCCAGGAACTCGCGACCAGCACGCCTGAGTTCCGCGTCGCCGTGCAACCCAAGGTGCGCGACCTCGCCGCCCAAGGCGCCTGGGTTGAGGAATCATTAAGCCAGGCCGACGCGCTTTTCCTGGTCCTGGGTTCCAGCTTTGCCGAAAGCATTGACGTCCTCGGCGGCCGCATCAGCCACGCCATGATCATCGGGCCCGCCCTCCCCGAGGTGAACGCCGTCCAACGCGCCCGCCTGGCCGAGGCCGCGCGCCAGGGCCTATCGCGCGACGCCGCCTTCCGACAGGTCTATCAGATCCCGGGCATGACCAAGGTGAACCAGGCGCTCGGCCGGCTCGTCCGCGCCCCCGGCCACCGCGCCCGCGTCCTCCTGCACTGCCGTCGCTTCACCGACGCCGGCTACCGCGACCTGCTCGCTCCCGAGTACCAGGCCGGCACTACGATCCTCGACGACCTCGCCTTCGCCGCCTGGCTCAACCGCGCCTGAGTCCGCGGAACGCGTTTCCGCTTCGTCACTTTAATCTGCCGGCTTCTCCCGCACCCCGCGCCGGGATCAGCCTCGCATCAGGTCACTTGGTTCCGACGCCCTTCGACCGACGCGCTCGCCGAGTATCCGGACATTATTCCGAGTATCCGGACATTATCCGCTTAGACGTTGATGCTACGTTAATTATAATTGCAGCCCTCCTGTCCATCGCCTCGTTGCTTCTCCTCGCCCGTCCCTCGCATCGCACTTTCACCATCACTTTCACTCTCACTTCGGCGCGGCGCAGCCGCGCCGAGCCGAGCCGTCTGACTTTTACTAACATTCTGTCACTTCCGTGACTCGCCTCGCCTTCGACGACGGCGCAGCGTCAACGCCAATTTCACGCACCATGCTACGCCAGCTCACTGCTGTCCTGATTGTTCTCTGTTCGCTCGCGGCGTTCGCAAACGCCGCCGCAACCGATGGCGGCTTGCGGTCGGCGAGCCGCGCCCTTCATCACGACCGGAACATCCTGGCCAAGCCCCGCGCCGACGCCCTTAGCCAGGCTGACCGGGCAGAGCGGGACGAGGGTCTCGAGATCCGCCAGCGTTTCAGCAGCCTCGGCGACCTGCGCGTGCTCCGCGTCGCCAAGGGTGAATCCGTCCCCGACGCCATCGCCCGCCTGAAGGCGACCGGCCGCTATGAGTACGTCGAGCCCGACTACGTGATGCAGGCGGACGCCACGGTGCCGAACGACACCTACTTCTACACCCAGTGGGGCCTCAGCAACACCGGCCAGCTCACGGGCTCCATTCCTGGCCGCGACATCAACGCCACCCTGGGGTGGGACGTGATCCACGATGCCCCCAACGTCATCGTCGGACTCATCGACAGCGGCATCCGCACCGACCACCTCGACCTCACGCCCAACCTCTGGCAGAACCCGGCGCCGACCTTTGGTGATATCAACGGCATGAGCTCGATGGAGGGCGTGCGCGGCGTCGACCTGAACGATCAAACCGGCCACGGCTCGCACGTCGCCGGCATCATCTGCGCGCGCGGCAACAATGGCCTCAACGTCAGCGGCGTCGCGTGGCGCGCGCAGCTCATGGTGCTCAGAAACATGAACGATGAGGGCAACGCGTACACCAGCGACTCCATCGCCTGCCTGAACTACGCCATCGCCCACGGCGCCAAGGTCATCAACTGCAGCTTCGGCGGGACGAGCTACTCCAGCGCGTTCTACACCGCCCTGAAGGCGGCCCGCGACGCCGGCGTCATCGTCGTCTGCTCCGCCGGCAACACCGGCACGGACAACGAGGTCGCCCCCCACTACCCGTCCAATTACCTTCTCGACAACATCGTCGCCGTCGGAAACTCCGACGCCTCCGACCTCCGGGCCTCGAGTTCCTGCTACGGCGCGCGCGTCGATCTCTTTGCCCCCGGCACCTCCATCCGGTCGACTTACAACAACAGCTCCACCGGCATGGCCACCGCCGGTGGCACCTCGATGGCCACGCCTTTCGTCACCGGCACCATCGCCCTGCTGCGCGAACAGTATCCGAACGACAGCTACCGCGACATCATCAACCGCCTGCTGCGCGGCGCCGAACGCGTCGCCGAGCTTCGCGACTACGCCCTCACCGGCGCCCGCCTCGATCTCTACGGCGCCCTCATGGCCGATCCGCTGCCGTTCAACCTCAACGCCGACCATGCCGCCACCGTGACCGGCACCACCTTCTCGCTGCGCGCCAGCAGCGCCACCTCCGCCACAACCATCCCCACCCCCACCGGCGAGCCCACGCACATCGGTTCGCGACCGCTCTGGTGGCGCTGGACCGCCCCCGCCACCGGCAAATACATCCTCAACACCGTTGGGAGCGCGGTGGACACCGGCCTCGATGTGTACACCGGCACGATCACCACCGGCACGCCTGCCTCGTCCACGCTCACCCGCATCGCCTCCAACGACGACGACGGCACCAGCAAGACCAGTTCCGTCAGCTTCACCGTCAACGCCGGCACCACCTGTTACTTCGTCGCCAGTCTCGCTCGCGGCGCCGCCGGCTACACCCAACTCAACTTCGCCAAGGTCGTTGCCAACGACGATTTCGAGAACGCCGCCCCGCTCGGGGGTGTCAGCGCCCAAGTCACCCTCGACAACAGCACCGCCTCCCTGCAGGCCAACGAGCCCAAGATCCTCGATCGGGCCGGGCTCGGCTCCGTCTGGTACAAGTGGACCGCTCCCCAATCGGGCCGCTTCCAGGTTTCCGTCTACTCGTTCGATTTCGATCCCATGCTCGCGATCTACACGGGCTCGGCGATCGACCAGTTGACGCTCGTGACGGCCAACGACGACAGCGCCGACAGCAGCTACATCAACACAGACAGCCTGTGCACGTTCCAAGCCGTCTCCGGCACCACCTACTACCTGAAAGTCCAGTCGCGCGGCACCTACCTGGGCACCGCCGTCCTTTCGCTCGTCGACTCCGATTGGCAGTTCGTCACGAACAGCGGCATCGTCACGACCAGCCCGGCCATCGCCCCCGATGGCACGCTCTATGTGGGTTGCGGATTGGCCGACAGCCGGCTCGTCGCCCTCAACCCTGACGGCACCCTGAAGTGGAGTTACGCCACCACCTCCGGCATGAGCATCGCTCCGCCCGCGATCGGCGCCGATGGCACCATCTATCAGTCCACCCTCGACAACGAGGTGCTCGCCCTGACGCCCACCGGGACCCTCAAGTGGAAGCGCTCCTTCGCCAGCACGCCCACCGGCGGCATCGCCATCGCGGCCGATGGCACGCTCTACGTCCAGGTATTTGATGGTAACCTCCACGCCCTCAAACCCACCGACGGCACCAGCAAGTGGACGTTCGCCACCGGCACGACCACCTTCGCCAGCCCCGTGATCGCCGCCGACGGCACGATCTACCAGGGTTCCGACGTCAACCGCGCGCTCTACGCCATCAATGCCGATGGCACGCAGAAATGGAAGTACGCCCTCGACGCCGACACGTTCTCCACGCCGGCCATCGACGCCCAGGGCAACATCTACTTTGCGACGTACTCGAACGCCACGCTCCTGTCCCTCACCTCCGCCGGCACCCTCCGCTGGAGCCACATCGCGGCGACCGCGACCAACAGCCTCAGCAGCTCTCCCGTGCTCAGCGCCGACGGGAAGACCGTGTACATCGCCACCTCCGAGGGCCGCCTCGAAGCCGTCAACGCCGCCAGCGGCGTGCCCGTCTGGGCGTACCAGTGCGCCGACTCCATCCTCGCCTGCACCCCGGCGATCGATGCCAACGGCGTGATCTACGTGGGCGCGTACGACGGCAAACTCTACGCCATCACCGCCAATGGCGCTCTGCGCCGCATCTGGGCCACCGGATCCCGGATCCGGTCCAGCCCGCTGATCGCCGGCACCTCCCTCTACGTCGGCAGCTACGATTTCAAGCTGTACGCCTTCGACATCGGCGCCTCCGCCGCCGGCGGTTCCTGGCCGCAAGCCCGGCAGAACGCCAGCCGCACCGGCCGCGCCCAGGCCACCACGCTGACCGCCAGTGTGTATCCGGCATCCATCTATGCCGCGCTGGGCAACACCACGACCCTGCGCGCTGCCGCCACCGGCGACGGTCCGCTCACGTTCCAGTGGTACAAGGACGGCCAGGCCATCACCGGCGCCACCTCGGCCCGCTACGTGATCGCATCGATCACCGCCGGCGACGTCGGCAAATACACCGTCCGCGTCACCGGGTCCCAGGGCACCGTAACCAGCGCCGAACTGCCGCTCTCGCTCCCCCAAGCCGACGTCACGCCCCGGATCGCGAATGTCTCCATTCTTTCGCGCTCCGGCTCGGCCGCCGCCCCGCTCACCGCGGGTGTCGTGATCGGCGGAGGCGCCGCCGGGAGCAAGCTTCCGCTCCTGATGCGTGCCAGCGGCCCCTCCCTGGAGAAGGTCTTGGGCGTTCCCGGCAGTCTGCCCGACCCCGTCCTCCGCGTGCTCGACGCGGCAGCCAACACCATTGGGTATAACGCCGGCTGGGCAGGGAACCCCGAGATCGTTCGCGCCGGTACCGCCGTGTATGCCTTCCCGTTCTTCTCCACGACCAGCCTCGACGCAGCCGTGCTCCAGTCCCTGGCCCCCGAGCGCTACACCGTTCAGGTGACCGGCAACGCCGCCAACAGCTCCGGCGCCGCCCTGGTCGAAATGTACGACACCAGCACCACCTTCACGTCTGCCACCCCGCGCATCGTGAACATCTCGGCCCGGGCGGATGTGGGCGGCGCCGCCGGCATCCTCACCGCCGGCTTCTATATCAGCGGCAGCACGCCGAAACGCGTGCTTATCCGCGCGATCGGCCCGCGCCTGGCGGACCTCAGCGTCCCGGGGGTCCTTGAGGACCCGATTCTGGATGTCTATCGCGCGGGTGAGAATGCGCCGTTCATCACGTGCGACAACTGGGATGGCACCAACAATGAACTCATCAGCGTCACCAGGAACGTATGGGCCTTCAATCTGCTGGCGGGATCGAAAGACGCCGCGTTGCTTCTGACGCTCCCCGCCGGCGGCTACACCGCCGTGGTCCGCAGCGCCAAAGAGAACGCCACCGGCGTGGCCCTGGTCGAAGTCTACGAGGCCCCGTAACGCGCGGCCTGAGTTGCATCCTGGCGGCCAACGCCAGCCAAGAGGGCCGGGGTAATTCCCGGCCTTTCTTGTTTCCGGCATCGGCCTTCCCGGGCCGCCAGCCACCCGCGCCGACACGGAATTTGTCCGGATACTATTCCGACAAGTGCTTGGGCAATGGGTGATTAAATTACAGGTTTCCTTCCCTCGCCGCCCCCGGTTTTAAACGGCGGGTTGCCCTGAGCCGGGCGACGTGTACACCTGTACACGTCGCCCCATGGCGGCCGCCCATGTCGTACGTCGAACTGCATGCCCGCAGCGCCTTCAGCTTCCTTCGCGGCGCCTCGAATCCCGAGGACCTCGCGAAGGCCGCCGCGGCGCAGCAGCTCCCCGCCCTCGCGCTCCTCGACCGCGACGGCGTCTACGGCGCGCCCCGCCTCTTTGGCCCCGCCCGGGAAAACGGCCTGCGCGCGCTCGTCGGCGCCGAGATCACCTTGCTCGACGGCGCCGTCGTCCCGCTCCTCGCCGCCACCCCGCGCGGTTATCAGAACCTCTGCCAGCTCATCACCGAGGCCAAGCTCACGCCGCGCCCGGGCCACGCGCCCACGCCCGACAGCGGCCCCACCCCTGCCGAACGGAAACGGCCTTGCTTCGCCACGTGGGATGAACTCGCACGTTTCTCCGACGGCCTGATCGCCCTCACTGGCGACGAGGAGGGCCCCGTCCGCCGCGCGTGGCGCACGCAGGGCGCCGCCGCCGCCTCCGCTGCCCTCGACCCGCTCCTCACGATCTTCGGGCCCGACCGGCTGTTCCTGGAAGTACAGCGGCACCGGGTGCGGGGCGAGGAACGCGAGCTGCGTTTCCTGCGCGACCTCGCCGCCGCCCGGCGGCTGCCCTTGCTCGCCACCGGCGGCGTGACCTACGCCACGCGCTCGGCCCGCCCGGTCGCCGACGTCTTCACCTGCCTGCGCCACCACACCACCCTCGACGCCGCCGGCTGCCGGCTTTCGCGCAACGACAACCGACAGGTGAAATCCGCCGCGGAGATGGCGGCGCTCTTCCCCGACCTGCCGGAGGCGCTCGCCAACACCAGCCGGCTCGCCGAGCGCGTCACCTTCAGCCTCCGCGATCTCGGGTACCGGTTTCCTGAATACCCCGTGCCACCCGGCCACACCATGCCGAGCTTCCTCCGCGAATGCGCCTACGCCGGCTGCCGCGAGCGCTACAGCCGGATCACGCCGCGCATCCGCCGCCAGCTCGAGAAGGAACTCGCGCTCATCACCAAGCTCGGGTTCAGCGGCTACTTTCTCATCGTCTGGGATATCTGCCGGTTCTGCCGCGAGCAGCACATCCTCGTCCAGGGCCGGGGCAGCGCCGCCAACAGCCTCGTCTGCTACGCGCTGCGCGTCACCGCCGTCGATCCCATCAAGTGCCGCCTCCTCTTCGAGCGCTTCCTCAGCGAGGGGCGCGTCGGCGCCGACGGCCATCCTTCGTGGCCCGACATCGATCTCGACCTCCCGAGCGGCGACCTGCGCGAGCGCGTGATCCAGGAGATCTACCAGCGCTATGCCCCGCGCGGCGCCTCGATGACCGCCAACGTCATCACCTACCGTGGCCGCAGCACCATCCGCGAACTCGGCAAGGTCCTCGGCTTCGGCGACGATGCCCTCGACCGATTTTCCAGCCTCTACGCCAACGGCGATTTTCCGGAGACCCTCGAGCTCAAGCAGCAGCTCGGCCTGGCCGGCATCGCCACCCAGCACCCGCGCGCCGAAGCCCTCGCCTCCCTCTATGGGAAGGTCCACGGGCTGCCGCGCCATCTCGGCCAGCACTCCGGCGGCATGGTCATCTGCCAGGGCCAGTTGTCCTCGGTCGTCCCCCTCGAAAACGCCTCCATGCCCGGCCGCATCGTCTGCCAGTGGGACAAGGACGACTGCGAGGACCTCGGCATTGTGAAGGTCGACTTTCTCGGGCTGGGCATGATGGCCGTCCTCCAGGACACCTTTGCCCTGTGCGCGCAGCGCGAACACCCGCTCGAGCTGTATCAGATTCCGCAGAACGACCGCGCCGTATACCGGGCCATGCGCGCCGCCGACACCATCGGCGTGTTCCAGATCGAGAGCCGCGCCCAGATGGCCACGCTGCCGCGCTTCCAGCCGCGGACATTCTACGACGTCGCCATGCAGGTTGCGATCGTCCGCCCCGGCCCGATCGTCGGCAACCTTGCCCATCCGCTCATCCGCCGCCGCCGCCGCGAGGAACAGCCGGACTGGATCGATCCGAGCGTCGCCGCGATCGTGAAGCCCATCCTCAAGCGCACCAGCGGCGTCATTCTGTTTCAGGAGCAGATGCTCGAGCTCTCGATGAAGCTCGCTCACTTCAATGGCAGCGAAGCCGAGGAGCTTCGCCGCGCCATGGGCTTCACGCGCCACCCCGAACGGCTCGATCGCGCGCTGGCCAAGCTCTGCGCCGCCCTGCGGGCGGCCGGCCACAACGAGAACGTCGTCCGCCGGGTCAGCGAGTCCGCCCTCTCGTTCGCCGCCTACGGCTTCCCCGAGTCCCACGCCATCAGCTTCGCCCTGCTCGCCTACGCCAGCACCTGGTTGAAGCTCCACCATCCCGCCGAGTTCACCGCGAGCCTGCTCAACAACCAGCCCATGGGCTTCTACGCGCCCGCCACGATCCTGCAGGACGCCCGCCGCCACGGGCTAAAGATCCGGCCGGTCTGCGTCACCGCCTCCGACTGGAACTGCACCGTGGACGACCCTGCCACCATCCGGCTCGGGCTGCGCTACGTGAAGGGACTCCGCGCCGCCTCCGTCGAGGCCATGCTTGCCGCCCGCCGCGAACGTGCGTTTCACTCGCTCGGCGATTTTCTGCGGCGCTCGCCTTTCGCTCCGCCCGAGCGCCGCGCGCTCGCCGCTGTCGGCGCCCTCAACACCTTTGCCCCCCACCGCCGCGCCGCCTTGTGGCAGGTCGAGGCCGCCTGGTCCGAACACGAGGCGCTCTTCAAGTACGCGGTCGACGACGAGCCCGACGCCGAGTTGGCCGGCGCGGCCGGGGCAAATGCCTCGTTCGCAGGCGGCGGGGCCGGTGCGGCTTCGCCGCTCCCGCCGATGTCGTTGCCCGAACGACTGCACGCCGATTTCGCCGGCCTGTCGCTCACCGTAGGCACCCATCCCATGGCGCTCGCCCGTCCCCGACTGCCGGAGCTGTGGCGTGCCTCCGACCTGCTCCTCGGTCGCGACGGTGAACGCGTCACCATCGGGGGTGCCGTCATCTGCCGCCAGCGCCCGGGGACCGCCAAGGGCTTCGTCTTCATCAGCCTCGAGGACGAAACCGGCATCGCCAACGCCGTCGTCCTGCCGCAAGTCTTCGAGCAGAACCGGCTCGTCATCACCCAGGAGCCCGCCCTGCGCATCAGCGGCCGGCTCCAGCATGAGTCCGGCGTGATCCACATCCGCGCCGAGGCCATCGCCCCACTGCCCGAGGCGAACCTCCCCACGCTCGCCTCGCACGACTTCCGCTGACGCGAATACTTTCCTGATCTTTCCGCTTCCGCGCGTTCCGGCTTCAGCCCAGATTGCGCGATCATGCTGCTCCGCGCCCTTCGCCCCCTGGCGTTCCTCGCCCTTCTTGGCGCCGCCCCGCTGCTCCGCGCCGACCCCGCCCTCGCCAACGTCTACGCGCGCCCGTCCGTCAGCCTGAACGGCAAGTGGCACGTGATCATCGACCCGTATGAAACGGGTTACTACGACTACCGCCGCCAGCCGCTCGACGCCGCGGCCAAGCCCACCTCCGGCTACTTCCTCGACCAGCAGCCGGCCGACAAGTCGCAGCTCCTCGAATACAACTTCGACACCAGCCCGACGCTCACCGTCCCCGGGGACTGGAATTCCCAGGCCGACCCATACCTCTACTACGAGGGCACGGTCTGGTACCGCCGGAAGTTCGACTTCACCCGCACCACGCCCGACTCCCGCGTGTTCGTGTACTTCGGCGCCGCCAACTATCGCGCCGATGTCTACCTGAACGGCCGCAAGCTCGGCACCCACCTCGGGGGCTTCACGCCCTTCTCCTATGAGGTCACCGGCCTCGTGCAGGCGACCGGCAACTCGCTCGTCGTCCGCGTCGACAACCGCCGCTACCTTGAGGCCGTGCCGACGGTGAACACCGACTGGTGGAACTACGGCGGTCTCACCCGCGACGTCCTGCTCGTGGAGACGCCCGCGACCTACATTGCCGATTTCCGCGTCCAGTTGCCGAAAGGCGTCATCGACCGGATCGAGGCGCGCGTCCAGCTCGACGGCCCGCGCCGCCAGCAGAAGGTGCGCGTCGCGATCGGCGACCAGTTCGCCGCGGAGATCCAGACCGACGCAAAGGGCGCTGGCCAGGTCACGCTGCCCGCGACCGGCCTCGCCTTGTGGTCGCCGGAGCACCCGCACCTGTACCCGGTCACGCTGACGGCGGAGACGGACCGGACGACGGACCGCATTGGTTTTCGCACCATCGAGGTGCGCGGGCCCGACCTCTTCCTCAACGGCCAGCCTCTCTTCCTGCGCGGCATCTGCATCCACGAGGAGAATCCCATGCGCGGTGGCCGCGCCTATTCGCGCGAGGATGCGCGCCTGCTGCTCGGCTGGGCCAAGGAGCTCAACTGCAATTTCGTCCGACTGGCCCACTATCCCCACAACGAGTTCATGGCGCGCACCGCCGACGAGCTTGGGCTCCTCGCCTGGGAGGAGGTGCCGGTTTACTGGACCATCCAGTGGGAGAACCCGGAGACGTTGCAGAACGCGCGCACCCAGCTCACCGACCTGATCGTCCGCGACCAGAACCGCGCCAGCGTCATCGTCTGGTCCGTGGCCAATGAAACGCCCGTGAGCGAGCCTCGCACGCGTTTCCTGAAGACCCTCGTCGACACCGCGCGCGGGCTCGACGGCACGCGCCTCGTGTCCGCCGCCATGGAGGTGCACAACGACCGCACCAGGGCCGATCCCGACCTGAAGGTCGTGGACGATCCGTTTGGCGAATACACCGATATCCTCGCGTTCAACCAGTATATCGGCTGGTACGACGGCCTGCCCGCGAAGCTCGATCGCGTGCATTGGAGCATCAAATACAACAAGCCGGTCTTCATCAGCGAATTTGGCGCCGACGCGCTGCAGGGCCTCCATGGCGACATGCTGACGCGGTTCAGCGAGGAGTATCAGGCGGATCTGTACCGCCGCACGCTCGCGATGCTGGAAAAGATCCCGCAGTGGCGTGGCTGCACGCCGTGGATCCTGGCGGATTTCCGGTCCCCGCGCCGGCTGCTGCCGCACGTGCAGGACGGCTGGAACCGCAAGGGCCTCATCGGTGAGAACGGCACCCGCAAGCAGGCGTTCGGCGTGTTGCAGGAGTTCTACGCGCGCCAGGCCGGAGCGCCCGTCTCCGGCAAGTGACGCGCGGGCCTTGACGGGCCGTCGCCTTCTGCTGGGGTGACCGGCTCGCCATGCCCGCTCTCGAACTCTGGCATTATCCCGTCCTGTTCCTCGTCGCGCTGATCGCGGGGACGGTGGACGCCATCGCGGGCGGCGGTGGCCTGATCACGGTGCCGGCGCTCCTCAATCTTGGGTTGCCGGTGCCGCTCGTGCTTGGGACGAACAAGTTTCAGTCGAGCTTCGGTAGCGTCTCCGCAACGCGCCATTTCGTGCAGCAGAAGGCGGTGGACCTCGCGGAGTGCCGACTGGGCATTGCGATGACGCTGGCGGGTGCGTTGCTGGGGGCGTTCGCCGTGCAGCAGATCGATTCCGGGCTGCTGGGCGCGATGGTACCATGGATGCTCGCGGTCATCCTGCTCTACACGATTTTCCGCCCGGCGGCCGGGCTGAAGGAGCATCCCCCGCGGCTGGGCCGCGCTGCGTTCTTCGTGTGTTTCGGACTCGGGCTCGGGTTCTATGACGGCTTTTTCGGTCCCGGCGTGGGCTCGTTCTGGGCGATCGCGCTCGTGCTTTTGCTCGGCCAAAACTTTGGCCGCGCCACCGCCACGACCAAGGTGATGAACGCGACGAGCAACGTCGCCTCGCTCGCGCTGTTCGCGGCTGCCGGCCAGGTGCACTACGGTGCGGGCCTTGCCATGGCCGCCGGCCAGATTCTCGGCGGCCGCATCGGCGCCGGCCTGGTGGTGACCCGCGGCGCCCGCTTTGTCCGCCCCATCTTCATGGTCATGGCCGCCGCCACCCTCGCCCGCCTCCTCTGGGTCCAATACCGCTGACCACGCCGTCGCGACGGGCCTTCCGCCCAAACGCCCGGCCTTGGGGCACAGCCCCCTCATCAACTAGCCCCTCGTTGAGGGGCCAAGCCGATAACCCGAGTCTCTGAGGGGACAGACATCATCTGCCGCCCCCAGCTCCTCCGCCGCAAGACCCTCCGGGGCCTCTGGGGACAGACCCCTTTCGGAGCGCCCCTGATGAGGGGACAGACCACTCCCATCCTGCCAAAGCAAAGGGGACAGACCTCTTTGGTTCCGCCTCTCGGGACAGGCCTCAGCCTCCAAATAGGGGACAGGCCCCTGACATCCCTGCCGTAGCACAGGGGACAGACCTCGTTCGAAACAGGATTGCCGTCGCTGCCGAAAATCAGAGGTCTGTCCCCTATCTTCACAGGCCACTGCCAATAAGCCACATACCATTACCTGGGTTCCGTGCCGCGCCCTATTAGCCCGGTCCGGGGCAGGGCCTCGGGAACCTCTGGGGACAGACCTCTTGCGATCTCCGCCTCCAAGACAGGCCTCAGCTGCCAAAGCAAAGGGGACAGACCTCTTTGGTTCCGCCTCTCGGGACAGGCCTCAGCCCCCAAATAGGGGACAGGCCCCTGACATCCCTGCCGTAGCACAGGGGACAGACCTCGTTCGAAACAGGATTGCCGTCGCTGCCGACGATCAGAGGTCTGTCCCCTATCTTCACAGGCCACTGCCAATAAGCCACATACCATTACATGGGTTCCGTGCCGCGCCTTGTCAGCCCGGTCCCGGGCAGGGCCTCGGGGACCTCTGGGGACAGACCTCTTGCGATCTCCGCCTCCAAGACAGGCCTCAGCGGCTCGATTAGGGGACAGGCCTTTCAAATTCCCAGAGCCCCTTGCGCCGCACGTCGTAACACGGGCCTGTCCCCTTCTAGTGTCCCCTTCTAGCGGCGCGCAAAACAGGCCTGTCCCCTGATTTGCCACCTGTGCTCATCAGAAACAGATCGAACAGGGGACAGGCCTCTTTAGGGCGCCGGCTTGGGCCGCAGCGAAACCAACCAGCCCTCCTTACCGCCACTCGTGCCGTGGGTACCGCCGCGAGAGTTCGGGTTTGATCTTGGGGTACACTTGTCGCCAGAAGTTCGTCAGGTCATCGGTCACCTGGAGCGGGCGCTGGTTCGGGGCAAGAACCTCGATCTTCACCAGCACCCGACCATGCCCCACCGCGAACCGACCCTCGATCCCGTAAAGCTCCTGAATCCGCGCGCTTAGCACCGGCGGCCCTTCCTTGTGGTAGGTCACCCGCGCCTTCCGGCCGTTGCCCATCACCAGCCGCTCGGGCAGAAAATCATCAATCACCGCCAACTGCTCCGCCGTCAGCCAGTCGCGCAGCACCGGCATCACGGGCTTGTCCTTGATGTCGCGGTAGCCGAGTTCGCCATAGCACACCTGCTCAATCAGCGTCGCGCGGTCCGGGTCGGTGATCGGGTTCACCTCCAACTCAGGGAACCACTCGGCCAACCGATTCACGCGCGTGATCCACTGCTCCACCGCCTCGTCCCACGCTTCGAGCTTCAGACGTCCCGCCACGACTTCCTTCGTCAACAGCGCGGCCGCGGCGTCCAGCGGCACGTCTTCGTGGCTCGTCTTCGCCTCCAGCACCAAGTCCCGGAATCGGCGCTCCCGTCGACTGACGACCCGCTTCTGCTGCTCGTCGTAGATCACGTTGCGCACGTCGCTGAAGTCGCCGGCAAAAATCTCCTGCAGCCACGGCTCTTCGACCGCCGTCGCCAGTGAAAGCAACACGTTCACCTCGCCCCCCCGCCCTTCGATCTCACTGATCTCAGCCGCCACAAACAGCGGTGCCTTCTGGATGCAGCTCTCCCGCGCCAGCACTCCGCGCCGCGCATGCACCAACTCGCAGCGCAACGTCCCCACGTCGAGCCGCCGCGCCAGCTGGTCCGAAAACCCCGCGAGCACGCACTTTCGCACCTCCGCCCCGTCGATCCGCCGTTCGCTCACATCGAGCCCTTCCGCTTCCGCGATCTCCAGGAACTGCGCGAACAACGGCCCAACCTGCCGCGCGCCCTGCGCGTGGATGCCCAGCCGGCGACACGCGTCGAGGGAGTAGCCCGCCTCGTGCGCGAACCGCCACGCGCGCATCAGCAGGAAAAAGTCGCTCTCGTGCTCCTCCCCCAACGTATCCTCCCGCGCCTCCTCGATCCGCTTGTCGACCCCGCGCAGCAGAAAGCTCCGGCCCTGCGTGAGCGCCGCCATCAGGGCCACCGGCCGCACGCACCCGCGCTCCTGCGCCGCGAGGAACATCCGCGCGTAACGCGGGTGCACCGGGAAACGCAGCATCTTGCGCCCAACCTCGGTAATCCGCCGCGGGCCGCCCCCTGCTCCGACGTCGGCAATCGCGCCCAAGTCCGCGAGCAGCATCTCCGCCCGCTCCAGCGCCTTTGGGTCCGGCTTCTCCAGCCAGGGGAAACTCACGACATCGTCGATGCCGCTCGCCTTCAGCGTCAGCACCACCTCCGCCAGGTCGAGCCGCTTCACCTCCGGCAATTCCTGCAGCGCGCGGTGGCCGTGCTCGCGCTCGGTCCACAGCCGCACGCACCGCCCCGGAGCCGTGCGCCCCGCGCGCCCGGCCCGCTGATCCGCACTCGCCGCCGAGATCTTCTCGATCAGCAGCGTGTTGATTCCGCGGTGCGGATCGAACCGCGCCATGCGTGCCAGCCCGCTGTCGATCACCGTGGTCACCCCTTCGATCGTGAGCGAGGTCTCCGCGACGTTGGTGGAGACGATGATCTTCCGCGCATCGTACGGCGCCACCGCGCGATCCTGCTGCTCCGGCGGTAACTCGCCATGCAACGGGAAGACGACGAAGTCCCGCAGCGCCCGCGATCCCTGCACCGCCTGCACCGTCCGGTTGATCTCATACGCGCCCGGCATGAACACCAGCATGTCGCCGCCATTCGCTGCGGCCACCCGCTCGCATTCCCGCGCCGCCGCCTCCCACACCGGCTCCTGGTCGAAATTCACCGTCTTCGGCAGATACTCGATCTGCACCGGGTAGCTCCGCCCCTGCGACACCAGCACGTCGCACGGCGCCAGGTACGTCCGCAACGCGCCCGCATCGAGCGTGGCCGACATCACCACCAGCTTAAGGTCGGGCCGGATCGTCTGCTGGATCTGCAGCGCCCGCGCCAGCGAGATGTCGCCGTACAGATGCCGCTCATGAAATTCGTCGAACACGATCGCACTCACGCCCGGCAGCGCCGCATTGAACGACATTTGCCGCAGCAGGATTCCCTCCGTGACGAATCGGATGCGCGTGCGTTCGCTGATGCGCGACTCGAGCCGGATCTGATACCCGACGCCCTCGCCCAGACGCGTGCTCGCCTCCTCCGCCACGCGCTTCGCCAACAACCGCGCCGCGAGCCGTCGCGGCTGCAGCACCACCACCTGGCCCTGTTCCCCCAGAAGCCCGTGCCGCCACAGCATCTGCGGAATTTGCGTCGACTTGCCCGAGCCGGTCGGCGCCTGCACGATCAGCCGCCCCTGCGCCCGCAGCGAGGCGATGACGGCAGACTCGAGTTCGTAGATGGGCAGCTCTCGCGGCGAGACAGGCATGGCAGGAAGGGACCGTGGATCGGAGGAAAAGGAAAGGGAAAGCTGGGGAGTCAAAGGTACGCGGCGATGGCGGGTGAAGGTGAAACTTCGCCGCGCCGCCACCGCCCCGCAGCGTCCCGTTAGGGCGACCAATTTGCCGTATTCGCGCCAGTGAATTGGGCTGCGCCGCGATTGCGCGCCTTGCCTCAGCCCGACATGATCCTGCCGCCGGATTGCCCGGCTGCGCCCATGACCCCTTCGAAGCTCGCTCATCTTCCTCGCGTGCTGCTGGCCGCCACGGTGGCCCTCGTGGTCTCGGCCGTAACGGCGGCACCGCTCCCGTTCGCTGAAGCCTGGCGCCAGCTCCAGCAGAGGAACCCGGCCCTGCAGGCGGCCCGTGCTGAACGCGAGCGCCGCGGCCACGAGCAGACCGCCACGCGCAGCCTGCTGCAGCCCCAAATCGATCTCGCGCTCACCCAGACCTGGATCGACGAGCCGATCGTCCTCGATCTCGATCCGATTCGCTCAGCCATGCTGAAGCTCCACCCCAGCATATCGCCCGCCACCGTGCCGTCCTTTGCGACGCCGGTGCAGAACAACCAGTTCTTCAAAGGGCAGGTCACCGCGATGTGGCCGCTCTACACTGGTGGTCGCATCCAGGCCGCCCGCCGCGCGGGTGAGGCCGGCGTGGCAGAAAGCGAGGCCGCCTGGCGCCAGACGGAAAACGCGTTGTTCACCGAACTCGTCCGCCGCTACTACGGGTTGCAGCTCGCGCGCGTCGTCCAGGCCACTCGGGTCACCGTCCTCGCCGGCGTCGAGGAACACCTCCGCCAGGCGACGCGGCTCGAGGCGGAGGGGTTCGTCAACCGTGCCGAACGGCTCCACGCCGACGTCGCACGCGCCGAGGCCCGCCGCGAGAAACAGAAGGCCGACCGTCTCGTGGAAATTGCGGGCATCGCCCTGGCCGGTCTCCTCGCGGACGAACAACCGCCGCTCCCCGAGTCGCCGCTGTTCGTGATCACGTCACCGCTGGAGAGCGCCGCCAGCTTCGTCTCCGCCGCGGCCGCCCACCAGCCGGTCCTCGACGCAATCGCGGCCAAGCGCGCGCAGGCGGCGGAAGGCGTCCGCGCCGAACGCGGCCGCCTGCAGCCCGAAGTCTACTGGTTCGGCGTCAAGGAACTGAACCGCGGCGATCTCACCGTCCTCGAACCGGACTGGGCCACGGGCGTCGGCGTGCGGCTCCCCCTGTGGGATCGTTCCGATCGGCTCAGCCGGGTGCGCGCCGCGCGCGCCCAGGAGCGCCGGGCCAGCCTCCTGCAGGACGACACGCGGCGCAGCGTGCAGACCCTCGTGGAGAAATCCCATCGGGAGGTGGTGAGCGCGCAGGAGCAGTTCGAATCGCTCCACGAGGCGCTCACGCTCGCCCGCGAAAACCTGCGCGTACGCCAGGCCGCCTTTCGCGAGGGCCAGGCAACTTCGCTCGAGGTCGTCGACGCCCAACTGGCGCTTGCCCGCGTGGAGACCGAGCGCGCCGCGGCGGCCAACGACTTTGTCGTCGCCCTCGCCGCCCTCCTCGAGGCGTCGGGCCAGTCGTCGCGCTTCCTCAGCTACGAGGCCGCTGCCGAACAGAAAATCGTCCCATGAAACTCACCCGTTCCTCTGCCGCCGGCGGCGTCGCCGTCGTCCTGGTCGTTGGCCTGCTCGCCGGCGGACTCTGGCTGTCGTTCCGCCCCAAGCCGCTCCTGCTCGAAGGCGAAATCGAAGCCACCGAGATCGACGTCGCCGCCAAGGTTCCCGGCCGCGTCGCCACGCTCGAGGTGAAACTCGGGCAGAAAGTCGAGGCGGGCGCGCTCCTCTTCACCCTCGAGAGCCCCGAACTCCTCGCCAAGCTCGTCCAGGCCAGAGGGGCACAGGACGTCGCCGGCGCCCAGCGGCGCAAGGCGGACACCGGAGCCCGCCAGGAGGAGATTCGCGCCGCCGAGCAGCAATGGCACCGTGCCCAAGCCGCCGCGGAACTCGCGGACAGCACGCTCGGCCGGGTCGACCGCCTCTTCCGCGACGGCGTCGTCCCAAGGCAGCGCCGCGACGAGGCCGAGGCCCAGGCCAAGGCGGCGCGCGCGGCGGCGGCCAGCGCGAAGGCGATGCACGAGATGGCGCTCGCCGGCGCGCGCGAGGAGGACCGCGCGGCCGCCGCCGGCGTGGCCGCCCAGGCGGGCGGCGCGGTGTCCGAGGTGGAGGCTTACCTGGCCGAAACGCAGCTCAAGGCGCCGCGCGCCGGCGAGGTCTCCAGCCTTCTGCTCGATGCCGGCGAGATCGCGCCCGCCGGGTTCCCGGTGTTGAGTCTCGTGGACCTGAACGACAGCTGGGTGGTGTTCCAGATTCGCGAAGACCTCCTCGCCGGGATCGGTATCGGCACGGAACTTACGGGGCGGGTCCCCGCGCTCGGAAATCACGAGGTCACGTTCAAGGTCGACTACCTGGCGGCGCTCGGCGCGTTCGCGACGTGGCGGGCGACCAGCACCTCGGCCGGATTTGACCTCAAGACCTTCGAAGTCCGCGCGCGTCCGGTCACCCCGACGCCCGGGCTCCGGCCTGGGATGAGCGTAATCGTACCCTGGAAACGCTGACATGGCAGCGGCCGACACGCCTGCTCCGGGATTCTGGCGCTGCCTGCGGCGCGAGTGGCCGGTGCTGCTCCAACCGGCCGAGCAGGCGGGCCTGTTGTGGCTGCCGCTGGCGGGTGTGGTCATTCTCGCGGCGATTTTCGCGCGCAGCGTCATCACCGACCTCCCGATTGCCGTGATCGACCAGGATGCGACCGCAACGTCGCGGCAACTCGTGCGCTGGCTCGACGCGACGCCGGGCCTGCGGGTCGTGGCGCGGCCGGTGACTCCCCAGGACGGTTGGGCGGCGCTGAGGCGCGGCGACGTTTACGCGGTGGTTCAAGTACCGCGGGATCTGGCCCGCGATCTCAAGCAAGGGCGGGCCGCGGACGTCCCGGCTTGGTACAACGCGCAGTTTCTTACCGCCTCGAGCACCGTCGCGCGTGACCTCCAGGCGGCCGTCACGGGGTTTGCCACAAGCGTGGAGGCCAAGGGGCGACTGGCGCGCGGCGAGACCCGCGAGATCGCCTTGCTGCGACTCAACCCGATCGGGATGCAGCGCACCATGCTGTTCAATCCCCAGATGAATTATGGCCCGTTTCTCGTCACCGCCCTAGGCGTCACCGTGCTGCACATCGCGGCGATGATGGCCGCGGTGCGGGCGATCGGGCGGGAGTTGCGGGATGGGACGGCGCCCGACTGGTTGGCCAGTGCGGGCGGCAGCCGCGGGCTGGCGCTCGCGGGCAAGCTCGCGGTGCCATTCGGGCTGCACCTGTCGCTCGGGCTCGGCATGCTCGCGTTCTGGCACGGCGTCGTGGGCTGGCCGATTCGCGGCAACGGCGCACTGCTGGCGCTGGCGCTTGTCGCCATGATCGCCGCGTACTATGCGCTCGGGGCCACATTCGTGCTGGTGACCTCGAACTACCGGCTGGCAAGCGGCGCCGCGGCCTTTTTCACCGCACCGGCGCTGGCGTTCGCCGGCATCACCTTCCCGCTCGATGCGATGCCGGGGCCGGCCTGGGCGTGGGGCCGGTTTCTGCCGCTGACCTCGTACCTGCAGCTCCAGGTGGAGCAGACGGCCCGCGGAGCATCCGTCGCGTCGTCGCTGCCGGGGCTGTTCGCGCTGCTGGCGTACGTGCTTGCCGGCACGATCCTCGCCTTCGCGCTGTTGCCGCGGCGCGCGCGCAACCCGGCGGACTGGGGGCATCGATGAGGACCTTTCTGGATGGCTGGTCCGACACCTGGCGGCGCATCCTGACCGATGCAGGCGCACGATTGCTCCTGGTGGTGGCGCCAATCCTGTACTCGCTGTTTTACCCTCTGCCCTACCTCCGCGAGCTCGTGCGCGGAGTGCCCGTGGCGGTCGTCGACCTCGACCAGAGCAGCCTCAGCCGGCAGCTGGTGCGTTACACCGACGCGCATGAGACGCTGCGCGTGGCGGAGCACCTCGATTCGATCGCATCGGCCGAGGCGGCCGTAACCGCCGGACGGGTACGGGGCTATCTTGTCGTGCCAGCGAAATTCCGGGCTGACGTGTTGCGAGGCCGCGAAGCCACGGTCGCGTTCGGCGGCGATGCGACCTATTTCCTGCAGTTGAAGCAGGTGCTGACAGGATTCGGCGAAGTGACCGCGACCCTCAATGCAGGCACGAAAATTCGGCAGTTGGCAGCCGGCGGTAAGAACCTGGACCAGGCGCGAGCGGCGGCGCTGCCCGTTACGCTGCGCGCGCATCCCGTCGGCAACACGCGCGAGGGCTATAAAGCCTACCTGATTCCCGGTGTCTTTCTGCTCATCCTGCAGCAAACGCTGCTCTTGGGCGTGGGGTTGGTGCGCGGCTCAAATCACGAGCAGACCGGCGGCGGACCCGCTGCGACCGGCGCGGCGGTGGCGGGAGCGGTTACTGCCTTCACGACGTTGTACCTGCTGCACGCGGTCTTCCATCTCGGCCTGGCCGCGTGGATCTACGATCTACCGACGCGAGGGCACGTGGGCCAGTTGGGGCTGTTCCTGTGCCCGTACGTTCTCGCGTGCGTGTTGTTTGCGTTTGCGCTGAGCGGCTGTTGCGCGCGGCGCGAGACGTCGATCCATCTCTTTCTCATCACCTCAATTCCTTTCCTGTTTCTCGCCGGCATGAGCTGGCCGGTGGAGTCGATGCCGGCGGCATTGACGTGGTTGGCGCGCTTGGTGCCGTTCACGGCGGGGATGCAGGGCATGCTGCGCATGAACTCGCTGCAGGCGCAATGGGCGGAAATCGCGCCTTGGTGGTGGCTGCTCTGGGGCCTCGCGATGCTCTTTGCATGGCCGGCGGTGCGCGCGTGGCGCAGGCCAGCGTCAGATTCCAAGGCGACCTGATTAGCGCGAGGTGCGACGCCGGGCGCGAAAGGCGGCCAAGCCGGGTGCGTGACGCCGCCGTTACTGCGTTACCTGGGAGGCAGCCGGCGCGGCGGACAATCCGCACCAGTATTGGCGAACATACCGCTCTATGGCGTCCCGGTGTTGCGCCGCGTAGCCAGGGTAATCGTTGACGAGGTCGCGATCGGCTCGCTCGAGCAGCACATACGCTTCGAGGAGTCCTTCGCATTTCAGCCGCTGGAGGCCAGAGAGCACCGGCTCCCACTTCTTGATGGCCGCGGCGGCATCGGCGTCCTTGGCCGCGGATTCCGCGACCTCGAGGATCGTCTGGATTGCAGAGATTTCCTCGGAAAGTGTACGGCGCGGCCCCTTTTCGCCGGGGAACTGCTGATCAAACTCGGTAGCGCGCCAGGTGATCGCCGCGAGATTATAGCCCGTGAGTACGAGATCGTCGTCGGGGGCGGCCAGTTTGATCTCCGCGCCCGCAAGCGTGCTCTCCATGGCGGGGAACCGGGGAATGGTGTAGCCGCGCGACTCGGCGGACCTGCGCAGCTCGGCGGTGAAGTGCTGTCGTGTTTGCTTCAAATAGGGGTCGCAGACCACGGCCGTGATCCATTCCTGATACGCATCCTCGCCACGTCCGAGCCGGAAGAGCGCGTCGCCGAGATAGCGGTGCGCCGTTTCGCGATCTGGCGCAATCGCGGCAGCCTTGCGAAACCACGAACACGCAGGTTCGTACTCACCGCGATTGAAGTAGACATCCCCTGTCCAGAGAGCGGCCACGTAGTTGGTCGGCTCGCGTGCAAATGCCCGCTGATAGCAGTCGAGCGCCTTGGCCAGGTCCCGCCGTCCGAACGCTGATTCGCCCTGATGCAGCAGCGCCTCGACTTCGGGAAGGGCGGACAGGACGCCCTTCTGCATGGGGACCACACCGCCGTCGGGCCGGATATTTGCGAGGAGGAGGGCCGACATCGGGTTTGTAGTGCCGAGTTTCTCCGCTTGCTCGGCGAGTTCGCGGGCGCGGCGGTTGAGCGACCGCGTGCGGGCGGGTGCAGAGTCAGCCAGACCCTGCATGTAGAGGGCACTCGCCAAGCGCGCCACGACATCGCCTTGGCCGGGGTTCAAGCGCAGGTACTCCTCAAAGTACGGAACCGCCTCGGCGTAGCGGTTCTCAGCCACCAATCGGTCGGCGGTGTCGAGCGGAGCCCCATTGACCGAAGCCGCAAGCGCAGGGGCAACCGTCCGCTCGGGTCCGGTGGCACATCCGGCCAATAGCCCCCCGACCAAAAGCAGAGAAAGGAGTCGCACGCTCCGTTCATGCCGCCTCCGCCCCGCCCCGACAAGCACCCACGCCACCCAAATCAGGGGACAGACCTTAACGTCAGCCATCTTCCATCGCCCACCCAACATTCCGCCTCCGCGTCCAGATCATTTCCCGGCATCAGGGGACAGACCCCCGATCTCAATCAACGTCCGACCTCATAGGCAGTGTTCGGGGACAGACCCCACACACTTCGTCCGCACCACGCCAAACAGGGGACAGACCTCTCTGTCTCGTCAGCGGGTAATTAGGGGACAGACGTCTCGTGCCGGTCGCGCAGCTCGAGGTTAATGTAGCAGTCGATTACCGCCGATTCCTAGTCGGCGGCACGTCCTCCACGCATTCTGACGCAGATTTCACTGCCGCACCTGCAGAGGGCGTGCAATAGGTGGCCCGAGATCGCCCTACGCAGTAGACAGGCCCGCATTCGCTCAGGACGCGCCGCTGAGCAGTGATGATCGCGATGCCGGCGGATACCGTTGCTTTAACCGAACAGAGGTGAGCGTGAACCGCGCAGGCCAGCAACATCGCCCCACTTCGTAACGGCCGGCAGGCACCGCGGCACCATGCGCTTTCCCGCACCGGTGCGTTGGCGGTAGGCCGCCAGGTGCGATTCGACGAAAGCTCTGCTCCCCAGCACCGCCCGGTCGCTCAAGTAGCGGATCCGACACCGTAGCACCACGGCGAGCGGCAGCGTGCCGCCGCTTGCGAGCGCCGCCCTCACCCGCTCCGCGGGAATCGATGCCTTCCCCGGTCGGTCCGTTCCTCCAGTCGCAAACAGCAGTCTTCGGTATGCGCTGTGCGTCTCCTCCCAGGTCTCGCCGCCCACCAGAAAGCGGATGCCCTCCTGCGCCTTCTTTCCTCCCGCCACCGCTTCGGCGTACCCGCAGAAGCGATAGTCCTTCGGATCCTCCACGATCCCGGCGCGCACCGGGTTCAAATCCACATACAGTCCCAGAATCTGCAGCAGGTGCGGTTTGTCCTCCACCAGGACGCTCTTGAAGCGTCCACACCACACCGGGCCAAAACGCTCGTGCTGCCGGTTGTACCGCATCGCAAAGCGCTCCTTGATCAGCTTCATGAACGAGGAGACGTCGTTCATTTGCCGCTGCAGCGCCGCGCGCCACGCCACCGCCTTCGGCCCGTTGCCCGGCAGCTGCGCCTTGATCTCCGCCAGCTTCGCCACCTGCAGCTTCGTGGGATGCGGATAAAGGCACTCGTGACGGCGGAGCAGCTCCGCGTCCGACAACGGCTCCCACTGCGGCACGAAAACCACCACATGGTAATGGTTGTCCATGATCGCATACGCGATGATCCGAATCCCCGTAAACTCCGCCATCTGCCACACCAGTTGCCGCAGGTGCTCCTGCCCCTCCTCCTCCAGCCTGAGCTCCCCATTCACAGACCGACTCATCAGGTGATAGATCGCTCCCTGCTGCCGCGCCGAGACTTTGATCCGGTTTCGAGCCATGACGTTTTAACGTCTATTTTCTTTCTCTTTACCACTCTTTTTTTACTTTTCATTCAGCACATCACACTCTCGCCAAATGCACGCATTCGTGCTCAGACCGCGCCGTCTCCAATCTCCGGGTACGCACACCATAGGGGCGCACCGTGCGGACCTCGCCAGCAACTTATAAGCAATTGGCAGCTCACCGGTGGCGCCGATCCCTGGCTGGCATGTGAGCAACCAGTGAGTATCTCTGTTCACAGGTTGTTCACCATCACAGCCGGTGAGGAACTTGTGCAAAAGAAGAGCTTCATTTCCATAGGGTTACACACACTCTCACTCCCGTTCCTTGATAGAACAGTCGCAGCACGGCGGTCTGAAATGAACGCCGCGAGCACGGCTGGGATAATCCCGGGCAACCGGGGAAAGGCAGGTGGCAGCTGGTGCCACCTTCCCCTCATCATGCATCTGCGTGAGGCGAGGCATATATCACCAGTTCCTCTGGCCGGAGTCGTGTCCGGTCAGCTCACACACGAACAGGAACTGTGCGGCGAGGCGTGATTAGAAACCGCGTCCGAGCCGAGTCAGGCCCACGGGGCGTTTCGACCCGTGCGCTGACGCAGTTACCCCAGAGGGTTTGGGTTGCTACTGTGTTGATCAGAACGCAGTCGCGATTCCAGGCGGGCCAACCCCGCCACAAGGTCTCATCCGCCGCGCGGGTGGGACGCGCAAAGGAATCACGACAGCGGGGAGCGAGCGGATCTGGCAAAGTCCGTGAAACCTCCTCACCGGGGCGGGCTCGTAAAGCGAGATCGCCCTACTGCAGAAACGAAAAGCAACCTGAGAGGTAAGAGGTCAGACCCGTAACGCGAGGCCAACGATCGGTCAAAAGCCGGTGCCGTCCTCGCGGTCCGAGGTGCCGGTGCGCAATGTATGCTGCAGGCGAATCTGCACCTGGTCCGGCGCGCCGCTTCCGGCAGGAAGCGTCCGAACCGGGCAAAGAGGCCTCACTCGAAAGATCCCGACCGGCAACGGTCAGGACGGTCCCGCCATGAGACCGAGACATCCGCATGCCGCGGAGAGTGGCGTCGGGAAGCACACCGCCCGCGAAAGCGAGAGCGCCCAAGCGTGTGCCGCCGGGAAAGAGCGCGTGGCGAACGCCCACCCCCACAAATTGGCTCCGGAAGCCTCAAAACTTCCGGAGCCTTTTTGTTTTCGTGCATCGGTTCCCGCGGCGACGGGGCCAGATGCGTGCTGTCTTACGCCTCGCGCGCCCGTGAACACGCGGCGAAGCCTTGCCGGGCACGGCGCGTTCGGCCCAGAGTTCCCCATCATGCCTCCGTTTACCTCAGCGCTCCGCGCGATACCGGCGGTTCTGTCGTCGTCGATCGCGCTCCTCTGCATTTCCGGCATCGCCCGCGGCGACGAGCCGGCAACGACCGAAACGCCCGCCGCGCCCATCATCCGCCTCTGGGACGGCGACGCCCCAGGCGCCCTCGGGCAGAAACCAGAAGACATCCCCACCCTCACCGTGTACCTGCCGGCGGTGGGCAATCGCAACGGCGCCTCCATCCTTATTCTCCCTGGCGGCGGTTATGCCCATCTCGCCGACCATGAAGGGAAGGGCTACGCCGAGTGGTTCGTCAAACACGGCGTTGCCGCCTACGTGCTCAAGTACCGCCTGGGAAAGAACGGCTACCATCATCCCGTGATGCTGCAGGACGCCGCTCGTGGACTCCGGCTCGTCCGTTCCTTCGCGAAGCGCGACGGACTCGATCCCGCGCGCATCGGCGTTATCGGTTCCTCAGCCGGCGGCCACCTCGCGGCCACCCTCGTCACGCAGTTCGATGCGGGCAAATCCGACGCAGTCGATCCCGTCGACCGCGAGAGTTCGCGTCCCGACCTGGGCATTCTCTGTTATCCGGTCATTACCATGGGCGAGTACACCCACCGTGGCTCGCGGACGAATCTCCTTGGGGACAACCCATCGCCCGAGCTGATCGCGAAGATGTCGGCCGAGAACAACGTCACTGCCCAGACGCCTCCGTGTTTCCTATGGAGCACTGAAGAGGATGGCACCGTGCCGATCGAGAACTCGCTGCTCTTCGTCGCCGCGCTGCGTCGCAACAAGGTACCGTTCTCCTTCCACATCTATGAAAAAGGCCCGCACGGCCTCGGGCTCGGCCGACCCAACAGACCCGCGCCGCCCTGGGATCGGGACCTCGAATACTGGTTCGGCGAGCGCAAATTCCTGCGCTAAGCCCTGATCTTTCTCGCACGAGCCGCAGTCGCCAGGCTGCGGCTCTTTCGTTGCGACATGGCAGCCGATCGCGCGCGAGCATGAGGTCTGTCCCCTGCCTCCGCCAAGTTGCTGCGTGCCAACCGCGCCATCGAGGCCTGTCCCTTGTTCGGCAGCAGAAGGTAACGAAGCCGAAAGGCCCATGTGTATGCCGTGAATCGCGAAAGGCATGTCTCCAATTCTCCCGAATACCGTACGAGATACTCCGCCCAGGTCCGAGAGGTCTGTCCCCTGTTGGTCCAGATGCTCCGAGAGGTCTGTCCCCTGTTGGTCCAGATGCTCCGAGAGGTCTGTCCCCTTGGATCGACAGTTTGCGAATCGCGAAGGTCTGTCCCGCAAAAGGCCCCGCAAAAGGCCCCTTGCAGCGGCGAATGGCCTGTCCCACGCGGGTCGCGAAGAGGCCTGTCCCCAATTGGCCCGCGCGTTCGAACGTTCGAAGGAAGGGGTCTGTCCCCCTAGATGTCCCCTTGGATGAAGTCGGGGTATTGGCGCACCGGGGAGCAGACGAAGAGGAGCGTTTTCGGGAGGAAAAGATGCGCCGTGCTGCGCCAAGACCGAGAGCACGCGGACGGCAGCGCGGGGGCGACAGCTGCGGCGCGCCCTTGGCCACCTCAGTCCTATTTACCTAACTGTTAAGTACTTGAGCCGATAAAGTCTTCGTGGTTGCATTCAACAGGCGCGAACGGCACGGTGGACCCCTTTTTCCACGTTTCCGCACGCCCGACACATGAACCAGAGCATTCGAAATATCGCCATCATCGCGCACGTTGACCACGGCAAGACCACCTTGGTCGACAAACTCCTCAAGGAGGGCGGCGTGTTTCGCGCCAACCAACAAGTTGAGGAACGAGCCATGGACTCCATGGACCTCGAGCGCGAAAAGGGCATCACGATCAAAGCCAAGAACACGTCCGTCCACTGGAAGGACAAGATCGTCAACATCGTGGATACGCCCGGACACGCCGACTTCGGTGGCGAGGTCGAGCGCGCGCTCCGTATGGTCGACGGCGTGCTCCTCGTCGTCGACGCCTACGACGGCCCGCAGGCCCAGACGCGTTTCGTGCTCCGCAAGGCCCTCCAGCACGGCCTCAAAGTCATCATCGTCATCAACAAGATCGACCGTGACAACGCCGAGCCGGCCAAGATGTACGACAAGGTCCTCGAGCTGCTCATGGAGCTCAACGCCAGCGAGGAGCAGTTCGACGCTCCGGTCGTCTACGGCTCCGGCCGCGATGGCTACATGATGTACAATCTCACCGACAAGCGGGAGAACATGACCCCGCTGTTCGAGACCATCCTCGACCACGTCCCGCCGCCTTTCGCCAAGCCCAACGAGCCGTTCCACATGCTCGTCTCCAACATCGACTGGAGCGACTACGTTGGCCGTATTGCCATCGGCAAAATCCTCGGCGGCAAGGTTAACGTCGGCGACAATGTCTTCACGATCCGTAACCGCGACGGGAAACGCATCCGTTCCAAGGTCACCAAAGTCTTCGAGTACTCCGGTCTCTCCACCCAGGAGTCCGTCGCCGGCGTCGCCGGCAACATCGTCGGGCTCTCCGGCTTCGAGGATATCGACATCGGCGATACGCTCACCGCCGACGAGAATGGCCACCCGCTCCCGTTCACCCAGATCGATCCCCCCACCCTCGAGATGCAGTTCGCCGTCAACGACGGCCCGCTCGTCGGCCAAGAGGGCAAGCTCGTCACGTCCCGTCAGCTGCGGGAGCGTCTGTTCCGCGAGCTAAAGACCAACGTCTCCATCAGCATCGAGGACACCGAGAAGGCTGGCGTCTACAACGTGAAGGCCCGCGGCGCCATGCAGGTTGCCGTGCTCGCCGAAACGATGCGCCGGGAGGGTTATGAGTTCCTCGTCTCCCGCCCGACCGTCATCGAGCGCACCGTCGACGGGAAGCGCCACGAGCCGTATGAGACCGTCTGGATCGAGGTGCCCGACGAGTGCGTCGGCGCCGTCATGCAGAATCTGGCCAACCGCAAGGGCCAGATGACGAACATGGAGAAGCACCCGCACTCGACGATGATCGAGGCGACGATCACCACCCGCGGCCTCATCGGCCTCGAGATCGACGTCGTCAACATGACCAGCGGCCGCGGTGTGTTGAGCCACCTCTTCAAAGAGTACGGCCCGTACGCGGGCGAGGTGCTCACGCGCCTCACCGGCACGCTCGTGGCTACGGACGCTGGCGAGACCACCGCCTACGCCCTGGTCATGTGCCAGGAGCGCGGCAAGCTCTTCGTCGGACCCGGCGAAGCCGTCTACGAGGGCATGGTCGTCGGCGAAAATCCCCGTAACGAGGACATCGCCGTCAACGCCGTCCGCGAAAAGAAGCTCACCAACTTCCGCTCGCAGGGCGAAGGCGTCGCCACCGGCCTCACCCCGGCGATCAAGCTCTCCCTCGAACGCGCCATCGAGTACATCGCCGCCGACGAGTTCGTCGAGGTGACGCCCAAGAATCTCCGGCTCCGCAAGCGCGTTCTCAAGGAAGTCGACCGCCGCAAGATTGCCCGCAAGGAGCGCTCCGGCTCCGACGAGTAATCGCCGGCTCGCGCCCGCGCATCACTTCAGCCCAGCGTCGCCCGCGACGCTGGGCTTTTTGTCCCTCCATCGGGGCCTCCCTCCCCGTCGCACCGATCGTCCGGCGCCACGCCCAGCGTACAAGGCCACCCGCACGCGATTCCGCAACCGCCGCACGCTCAGCGCGCCGCTTCAGGCGTCGCGCTCTCTTCGCCGGCGCAGTTCGCCCCGCGCCCCGCCTCGCGGCTACAGCAGTTCCTTCGGCAGCTGGCCGGTGATCTTCTTGATGTCCTGCACCGCATCGCGATGACACACGAGTACCGCGTCCGGCGTCTCCACGACCACGAGGTCGCTCACGCCGACCAGCGCGATTATGCGGCCATTGCTCAGCGCGATATTCCCGCTGGCGTCCGCGCTCAGCACCGTCCCGCGCGTCGCATTGCCGCCCTCGTCCCGCGCGAGGTGCTTCGGCAGCGCCGTCCAAAGGCCCACGTCATCCCAATCAAACTCGGCCAGCATCGTCTCGACCGTTCGCGCCTTCTCCATGATTGCGTAGTCGACCGAAATCTTCGGCAGCACCGGGAAGCGCGCCGCAAGAAACGCCGCCGCCCCCGCCCGCTCCGTCGGAAATTCCCGCACGAACGCCGCGAGCTCCGGCGCGCTCCGATCCGCCTCCGCCAGGAACGTGCCCACGCGCCAGAAGAACATGCCGGCATTCCAGACAAACTGGCCCGACTCGAGGTACCGCTGCGCGGTCGCCGCGTCCGGCTTCTCCACGAAGCGCCGCACCGCGCGCACCACGCCGCCTGGGCCCCCCGTCACCTCGTCTCCAAGTTCCAAATACCCGAAACCCGTCGCCGCGTGGTCAGGCTTGATCCCGATCGTCAGAATCGCCCCGGTGCGCGCCGCCCGCGGCAGCGCCACCGCGAGCTGGCGGCCAAACGCCGCCGCATCGGCGATGAACGCGTCGGCCGGCAACAGCGCCAGCGCCGCGTTCTCGCCGCCCCGCGCCCGCACGAGCGCCGTCGCCAGCGCCGCGGCCGGCGCAGTGTCGCGCTTCGCCGGCTCCGCCACGATCTGCTCCGCCGGCAGGAGGTCCCGCAAGGCCTCGCGCGTGGCCGCCGCCTGCAGCTCATTCGTCAGCACGAAAATATTGCTCCGCGGCACCGCCGCCTCGATCCGCCGTACCGTCTCCTCGAGCAGGGTCCGGTCCGTGAACAGCTTCAACAGGTGCTTCGGCCGCCGCGCCCGACTCATCGGCCAGAAGCGCTCGCCACTGCCGCCGGCCATGATGCACGCAAAGGATTGTGGGACGTCACTCATGATTGCGGCTCGTTCTCCCAGCGACCTTCGCCCGCGCCAAGCCTTTACTCCGCCGCCCGCCGACGAAAACACGCGTCAGCCCTCGCGGGCGCCGTGACCAGGCACACGCGCCCGCTCCAGCAACACTGCCTCGGTCGCCGCCAGGGCGCCCTAAGCCGTCGCGAACTCCATCACCGTCGGCTGCACGAGATCGGCGTAGTCGTCGAACGCCATCAGGATGATCTCGTGATGCGTCCCGGCACTGAACGCGATCTCCTGCTCATCGGCCAGGCTCCGCTCCACGTAGACGGGAAGGCCATACAGGTTGCCGAAGGGCGGCATCGCCCCGAGTTCGCAATCTGGGAAGCGCTCCTGGAACTCGTCCTCGGTGGCGAGATCGATGTCCTCGTCGATCATGTCGCGCAGCTCCGAAAGCATGATCTTCCGGTTCGCCGGCAGCACGACCATCGCAAGGTCGTCTCCCATCTTGACGACGACGGTCTTCGCGAAATCGCGACCCGTGACGTGGGCCGAGGCGGCGATTTCCGAGGCGGTGAACGCGGGCGAGTGCTGGATGCTGACGTATTTCGCCCCGCGGCTTTCCAGGAAGTCCTTCAGTTTTTTCGCAGGCATTTTCGGATCCTCCGGCTGACGGGTTTTGACTCGCCCCAAAGGTAGCCCCGCCGCCGGCAATGCAAGGGGCGTCTTGAAAAATATCGCCGGTCCGCGCCACCCCGCTGCCAAGGAGTGACCATCGAAACGCAAGAACCGCCGAGTCCCTCCTGCGGTTCCAGCGCATAGTACCCGCACCGCCCCGAAACGCTCACGGCTCCCCCCGCCATGCCTCCGACCCTCACGCCTTCGACCGAGAAGTATGCGTGGTCACTCATCGGCCGATCCGCCCCCCCGAAACGGTCGGCCCGCGAGCGCGTCCGCGACTATGACGAAATCTACACGGCGTACGACGAGGCGACGGTCCGCGCCCAGGCCGCGCGCTGCATCCAGTGTCCCGAGCCCCTCTGCCGGATCGGCTGTCCCCTCGCCAACCGCATTCCCGATTGGATGGCGCTCACGGCCCAAGGCCGATTTCTCGAGGCGGCCGAGGTTTCCCGCGCCACCAGCAACATGCCCGAAATTTGCTCCCGGGTGTGCCCCCAGGAGCGGCTCTGCGAGGGCGCGTGCATCGTCAACAGCAAGACCGAACCCATCTCCATCGGCGCCGTCGAGCGCTTCATCAACGAGTACGCGTTCCACCACGGCGGCGTACCGGTTATCTCCGCGCCCCCCAACGGTCTCCGCGCCGCTATCATCGGTTCCGGCCCCGGCGGCATCTCGTGCGCCGACGAACTCGCCCGGCGGGGTTTCGCCGTGACGGTTTTCGAGTCCATGCGCATCCCCGGCGGGTTGCTGGTGAACGGCATCCCGTCCTTCAAGCTCGAGAAGCACGTCGTCGCCCGCCGCATCGAACTCCTCCAGCGCAATGGCGTCGTCTTCGAAATGGGCGTCCAAGTCGGGCGCGATGTCTCGCTCGCCGACCTGCAGAAGCGCTTCGACGCCATCTTCCTGGGTTTCGGCGCCCAGCAGCCGAAGCTGGCCGACGTCCCCGGCGGCGACCTCCCGGGCGTGATCCCCGCCCTGCCTTTCCTGATCCAGAAAAACGTGCCTGCGGCCGCCGCCGACTTTCCACCGATCGACGTAGCCGGTAAGCGCGTCGCAGTCCTCGGCGGCGGCGATACTGCCATGGACTGCCTGCGCACGTCCCTGCGTGCCGGCGCCAGCGCCGCGGTCTGCATCTACCGCCGTGACCTCGCCAACATGCCGGGCAGCCGCAAGGAGTACCATAACGCGGTCGAAGAGGGCGCCCGTTTCGATTTTCTCACCAACCCACTCGGGATCTTTGAGAACGGTGCCGGCGCTGTGGGCTCCGTCCGCTGCACGCGCATGGAACTCGGCGCGCCCGACGCCAGCGGCCGTCGTAAACCGCGGCCCGTGCCGGGATCCGATTTCACGGTCGACGCCGACGTCGTGATCGTCGCCTACGGCTTCGACCCCGTTCCCTTCCCCGCCGGCAGCGATTTCGCCGCGGTCGCCACCAACGACTGGGGCGGCATCGTCATCGATGACAACCAGATGACGAGCGTGCCCGGCGTGTTTGCCGGGGGCGACTCGGTGCGCGGACCAAGCCTCGTCGTCCACGCCGTCCGCGACGGACGCAAGGCCGCCGCCGGCATCGAGCGTTATCTGGCCGGCAAGCACGCTGTGACGAGCTGAGGTTGGCTGGGCCGAAGCACTGCTGCCAGCCGGCAAGGATTCCCGACCTAGAGCCGCGACAGCTGCCGCAGGGGACGCCGAGGCAAGGATCCCTCGGACGAGGGCTGCAATTATAATCGACTACCCGTGAGCAACTAACGGGATAATGTCCAGATACTCAGACGATAATGTCCGGATACTCGGAATAAAGTCCGGATACTCGGCGAACGTCGTCATCGCCTCTCCTACCCCGCAGCCGCCGGTTTGCCCCGATTTCGATCGCGTCGGCCCGTGCCGCCAATTGCGCCCCGCCTTGCCGCGGAGGCTGCCTCCGCCCCACCTGCTCGGGTAACGTGCCTCGCAGCACGCGCCGAGCGGCACGCGCCGAGGGGCACCTGCGATTCGACCTCCGCAGCGTGGCACGCGTCTGAAGCTCAGGCGCTGCCGGCTGAAGCCTCGCCCGATACGCCCGTGATGATCCGCGCGCCGCGCTTGAAGGTGAGGTACGAGTAGAGCCACTGCGACAGGACGGCGAACTTGTTGCGGAACCCGATCAGGAAGAGCAGGTGCACCGCCAGCCAGACGAGCCAGGCGAAGAAACCGGAGAGTTTGAAGCGCCCAATTTCCGCCACGGCTGCGGACCGGCCGATCGTCGCCATGGCTCCCTTGTCGCGGTACGTGAACGGCCGGCGTCCAACCGGCGCCAGCCCGCGCCCCCGGATGTCCGACTCGATCAACCCGGTCACGTGCCGGCCCATCTGGATCGCGGCCTGCGCCACGCCCGGCACCACCACGCCATTGGCGTCGGTCAGCGTCACGATGTCGCCGACGGCAAACGCTTCCGGATGCCCCGGCAGGCTGAGGTCGGGCAGGACCTTGAGCCGGCCGCCGCGGTCATGCTCGATGCCGAGCGTCTCCGTCAGCGGTTCCGCCGCCACGCCTGCCGCCCAGATAATGTTGTCCGACGCGATCGTTTCACCGCCGACGACAACTGCGCCGGACCGGATCGCCTCGACATGGCGCCCGGTGATGACGGTCACGCCCTTGGCCTCGAGTTGTTCCTGGGCGCGTGCGGAGAGCATTTCGGCGAACGTCGGCAGCACGCGCGCGCCGCCTTGGATGAGGATGACCTTCACCTTCGTAGGATCGATGTGGTCGAAGTCCTTCTGCACGACGCAACGTGTCAGCTCGGCAAACGCGCCCGCCAACTCGACGCCAGTCGGTCCACCGCCGACGACCACGATCGTCATGGCGGCGTCGCGACGCGCCGGATTGGACTCCGTCTCGGCGCGTTCGAGCGAGCTCAAGATCATGCGCCGGATCCGCAAGGCGTCATCGAGCGACTTCAGGCCCGGAGCTAGGCGCTGCCAGGCATCGTGGCCGAAGTAGCTGGTCCGGGCGCCCACGGCGAGGACGAGGTAGTCGTAGGTGAGTTCGCCGCGGGCATGGACCACGCGTTTGCCCGCGAGATCGACGGCGGACACCTCGCTCATGAGTACGTCGAGGTTGGGCCTCCCGCCAAAGAGTCCACGGATGGGTTGGGCGATATCCACCGCCGAGAGGCCGGCCGTCGCGACCTGGTAAAGCAGCGGCTGGAAGACGTGGTGGTTCTGTCGGTCGATGACGGTGATCCGCGCCAGACCCTGGGGAAAACCGCGCGCAAACGTGAGCCCGCCAAACCCGCCGCCCACAACGACGATATGAGGGAGCGACTTGTCGAACGCGGCATTCATCGCGACACCCCTACCCACCGCCTCCCGCTTCGCAAACGCCCCTCCCAAGAGTCCCGCCCGCCAAACGCACACCGCCGCCATACTCGCCCCCCATCCAGCCGTGCAACCTCTGCACCTATCACCCCAAGGGGACAGACCCCGTTCAGGCCCCCAAGGGGACAGACCTTGTCCAATTCGCAGAAGACTTCAGTGCCGCTCACGGGACAGGCCTATTTCTGGGCAGGCCAAGCTTTTGTGGGGCTGAATTCGCTGATCCGCATTAGGGGACAGACCTCGGTTCGGCTGTTCGCTGAGCGATCAGGGTGTCACCCCAAGGGGACAGACCCCGTTCAGGCTTTCAAGGGGACAGACCTTGTCCAACTCGCGGAAGACTTCGGTGTCACTCACGGGACAGGCCTATTTCTTGGCAGGCCAAGCTTTTGTGGGGATGAAACCGCCGATCCGCATTAATTAGGGGACAGACCTCGTCGGACATCAGGGTACGCGATTTCAGGGGACAGGCCCTCTGATAGGAAGATAGACCTGATCCGCATTAGGGGACAGACCTCGGTTCGGTTGTCCGCGGCGCGATCAGGATCAGGGGACAGGCCACGTTGGACATCAAGGGGACGCGATTTCAGGGGGACAGGCTCTCTGATCAGAAGACAGACCTGCTTAAGGGATGTCAGTCGTCTGGAAGGTCGGGGGGGGACAGACCCCGCATTCAGGATACCCTCTGGGGACAGACCTGTTTCGGGATACCATCAAGGGACAGGCCCTGTTTAGGAGAAAACGGAGGACCGGGGTGGATGCGGGCTGGGCCGCTGGTTCAGGAAGGCGGGCGTGAAGACGGGCTCTGTACAAATGGCAGCCAGGCGACACAGTCGTCAGGTACTCTCTCGCCGCCCTCTTCTCCCGCATGCACACGCCCACGAATGTCCAAGTGATAGGCAACGAAGTCGCGATCGTCTGGGACGACGGCGTCGAGTCCTACTTCGATTTCGAGAAATTGCGCGCCGCATCACCGAGCGCCGCCAATCAGGGCGAGCGCGACATCCTGGGAAACCAGTACGGCGGCGACGGCCCGAAGAAGTTCTCCGGCGTGCAGGTGGTGAGCTGGGAGCGCGTCGGCAATTACGCCATCCGATTCGATTTCAGCGACGGCCATAACAGCGGGCTCTACAGCTTCGAGTATCTCCGCGAGCTGGGTGGCCAGGCCTAGTCGGCCGCGAGTCTTGCCCGCCTGCTTCGGGCGCTTCGCGTCGGGGGCTCGAGAGGGAACCCCGTTGCCCATCCGGTCCCCGCGTCCCGCGGCGAATGTCGGTCGTCGCCGGTCCAGATTTTCTGACCCAAATCGGTCGGCCACCTTGTGCCCGACGCCGCCCCACCCGACTCCGACCCGGCACGCTGTTGGTGAAACGATCCACGCCTTAGCCAGCCGCCATCGCGGTCGACCGCCAGGTCGGCGAATGCAAGTCCTTCGCCAACACCGATGCCCCCCAAGCAGAACTCCTGCGTGACGCGGAACTCGCTTCCCTGCGGCGCCGCCTCCCGGAGCGGTACAGCCGGGCACAATTCCGCCCAAAACCTGAGTAGGTCGCACATCGCGCGACCACTTCGGGTGCGGCGCCGCTGTCCCCCCTCCTAAGCCGAGATCGGCCACGAATGCCGTCGCACTTTCCCTCTGCAAAAGCGTCCCGCACGCGCGTCTCTCCCCTGCGCCAACCGCACGGCCTCCGAGAGTCTCCCCCCTTCGGGATTGCCGCCCCCACTTCGTCATCCGCCCGGGCGTCGCCGGCTGTGGGCTTGCGCGGATTCTGCGCCGCACCTAGACACGGCTCGTCATGTCATTCGTCTTCCCAGCTCGCACGAACACTGCCGACGTCGAACTCGGCACGATGCTCCAGCCGAAATTCGGGCCTGACGGCCTGATCCCGTGCATCACCACCGACCATGTGACCAACGAGGTGCTGATGTTCGCGTTCATGAATGCGGAAGCGCTGGCCCATACGATCAAGACGAAGAAAGCCACCTACTGGAGCCGCTCCCGGAACAAGCTCTGGATCAAGGGTGAGGAATCCGGCAACGCCCAGCTCGTGAAAGCGCTGCTCGTAGACTGCGACCAGGACGTGATTCTCCTGAAGGTCGAAAACGTCGGCGGCGCCGCCTGCCACAACGGCTACAAGTCCTGTTTCTATCGGAAGCTCACCGACTCGGCGGTTGCGGACCAACCCGACACGATGAAGCTGGAGTACGCGTCGAAGCGGGTGTTCGACCCGGCGACCGTGTACAAGAAGAAGTAAGCCGCCTCCACGCGAAGTCACCGGTGCGCGTCTTCGCTCCGGCGATTGCCGCCCCACCCCTTCCGGCCCGCGCCACCCGCGCGGGCCTTTTCTTTCTCAATGCGCGCCCGGAGCCAGCCCGCGCTCGCTCTTGCGCGCGAACTCGAGGAGATGCTGGAACTCCGCGCTCGCGGCATGCGGATGCGCCGCGAGCTTCTCCAACGCCTGCGAGCGGTTGAGCCCGTCGCGGTACAGGAGCCGATGAATCTGCTTCACGCGGTCGAGTTGCTCGGCCGTGAAACCGCCGCGCTCGAGACCAACGCGGTTGATCGCGCGCACCTCCGCGGGAGTGCCGTCGGCGATGAAGAACGGCGGCAGGTCCTGCACGAGTTTCGCGAACGCCGACACCATGGCGAAGCTGCCAATGCGGCAGAACTGATGCACGCCGCCGTAGCCGCCGATCACGACGTGATCCTCGACCTGGACATGTCCCGCGAGGACCGCGCCATTGCTCATGACGATCCGGCTCCCGAGCACGCAGTCGTGCGCGATGTGTGAGCTCGCCAGGAAGGTGTTCTGGTTGCCGATGACGGTGAACTCGCCGTCGTTCGTCGCGCAGTGGACGGTGACGTACTCCCGGAAGACATTGCGGTCGCCCACGCGCAGACCGGGGCGGCCGCCCTTGTACTTCAAGTCCTGGGTCTTGCCGCCAATACACGCGTACGGGAACACCTCGCAGCCCGCGCCCAGGGTCGTGTTGCCCTCGACGCTGGAATGATGGTGCAGCCGCGTACCCGCTCCGAGCACCACTCCGGCGCTGACGTAGGCGAAGGCGCCCACTTCCACGTCGGAATCGAGCTGCGCCCCCGGCTCAACGATCGCCGTAGGATGAATAGAGGTCATGCGAATTCCTGTTTTGCCTCGAAGCCAGTGCCAGTGCGCACCGGAGAAGCAGGTTTGGTTACTCGACTTCGGCGTTGTCCACGACCGCGAACATCAGCTCGGCTGAAGAGACGATCTGGCCGTTCACCAGGCACTCGCCTTCCGCCACCCCGATCTTGTTGCCGCGACTCTTGGTCATCTTGACGTTGATCGTGAGCTGGTCGCCGGGGCGGACGGCGCGGCGGAACTTCACCTTATCGCAGCTCATGAACAGCGCCGTCTTCCCCTCCGAGGAGATCCGGCGGAGCATGAGGATGCCAGCGGCTTGCGCCATCGCCTCGATCTGGAGCACGCCGGGCAGCACAGGATTGCCCGGATAGTGGCCCTGGAAGAAGGGCTCGTTGATGGTGACATTCTTCAACGCCGTGAGCGCATCGGGGCCCTGAAACTCGACCACACGGTCGATCATCAGGAACGGATACCGGTGAGGCAGCGTGTCCAGCACGCGGCGGATATCGAGGGTCGTCTCGGTCGCGAGGACCGTGGTCGGGCCGGGAGCCCGCTTGGCCACGCCGGCTTTCCGCTCCTGCAGTTTCTCAAGCAGCAGCTTGGTGAGTTCCGCGTTGATCGCATGGCCCGGACGCGTCGCCACGATGTGGGCCTTCAGCGGCATGCCGAGCAGCGAGACGTCGCCGACGATATCGAGAATCTTGTGACGGACAAACTCGTCCTTAAACCGCAGCGGCTCCTTCGAGAGGATCTTGTCGCCCCGGATGACGATCGCCGAGTCAAGCGAACCGCCCCGGATCTTCCCCAGCTTCAGCAGTTCCTCGATATCCTCGTAGATTGTGAACGTACGCGCCGCCGCGATCTGCGTCTTGTATACCTCGGGATCAAGCGTGAGCGAAAGATGCTGCGTGTGGATGCCACGATCGTCGGCGGACGTGCACGAAATCTTCAGGCCGTCGAACGGCAGGGCAATGATGGAGCGGTTGCCGCGCGTGACGGACACCGGGACATCGAGGGCGAAATACTCCCGCTCGGCGTCCTGCTCGATGGGCTCCCCTTGGAGGATGAGGTTAACGAAAGGCTGGGCCGAACCGTCCATGATCGGCGGCTCCGAGGCATCCATCTCAATGATCACGTTGTCGACGCCACAGCCGTGGAGGGCGCTGAGGACGTGCTCGACGGTGTGGACCTTGGCATGGCCGGACTGGATGGTCGTGGCGCGGACAAGGTCCGTCACAAAGTCGACCCGGGGCTTCACTTCGGGAGTCCCGTGCAGGTCCATGCGGCGGAAGACGATCCCGTGATTCACGGGCGCGGGCTTCATGGTCAAGGTGACGGCATCACCGGTGTGCAACGCGCTACCTTTGATGGAAACTTCCCGCGCGAGGGTTCGTTGTTTCATGGGCAGCGGAGTTTCGGCAACGCCGCCGGTCGAGAGCAAGCGCATCCTTTGGCCGCCTCTCGGGCAAAGAAATGGCGGGAGCGTCCGCGAGCCTCATGAACTCGCCCCTGGGCGCGCCGGGGCGAAACCAGCTGAGCGCCGGCGCCCCGGATTGGCACCGATGGCAGACCAGATAGTCTTTCGGCCGGGAATGGCCCTACTTCGGACCCGGCCGCCCGGCGGCTTGACACCTTTCCAGCGGGCTGCCCAATCTACTCGTTTTCTACCGAACAATCCGCAGCCAGAATACGCTCAACGTCATGCCCGCAGCCAACGACATCCGCAAAGGCCAAGTCATCAAATTCAATGGCGAGCCTCACCTCGTCATGGAAACGCAACACCGCACGCCTGGGAATCTGCGGGCCTTCGTCCAGATCAAGATGCGTAACCTGCGCTACGGCAAAGCTCTCGACCAGCGCTTCGCGTCGACCGATACGATCGAGGTCCTCCCGACCGACAAGAAGACGCTGGAGTTCAGCTACGCCGACCGCGACACCTTTGCCTTCATGGACCCGAACTCGTTCGAGCAGATCGAGCTGACGGCCACGCAGCTCGGCGATCTGAAGAACTTCCTCGCTCCGGGCGGCAAGGTCGACGTGCTGTTCGTCGACGAACGCGCCCTCTCCGTGGACCTCCCGAGCACGGTCTCGCTGAAGGTCATCGAGTCGGCCGACGGCATCAAGGGCGACACTGCGAGCAACGTCCAGAAGCCCGCCAAGGTTGAAACCGGTCTGGTTGTCCAGGTGCCGCTGTTCATCAAGGAAGGCGACGTGATTCGCGTGAACACGACCGACGGTTCGTACCTCGGCCGCGCCTGAGCGCCCCCTCCTCCCCTTTCCGCCCGCGGCCGCAAACGCCGCGGGCTTTTTTGTGTCGCTCAGGAACGCTGCGTCTCGCCGCACTGCGGGCAGCGCCACGCGCCAGGTTCGACCGCGGCTGCAACCATCTTGGTCTCGCATCGCGGGCAGGACGGCGTGGCCACATCCCCCGCCGCGACGAGTTGCAGCAGATCGGCGCGAGCCGCGTCGGGCAGCGTATTCAGTTTCTCAAGCAACACCTCGCCGGAGAGCAGCGTCACATGCTTTTCCTCGGCGTAGTCGCGCGCCGACACAGCAAAGCTTCCGGTCGTCACGAGATAGCCGCGCCGAATGCCCTCAGACTCGATGGCCGCGACGAGCGCCTCGACCCGCGAGGCACCGATGGCGGCGGGCTCGTGCGACACACATTGGACGCAGGCGAAGGGGCGAGTCTCGCCTTTCCAGGAAATGCGAATGTGCACCGGTGACTGCGGCCCATGCTTCGTGCGGGTCGCGACCACGCCGGTCTTGTTGTAGTAGCCGGCAACCAGTTCCTCGAACGCCTTCCATTCCAAGCGCTCGAGCAGCTCGGAGGAGAAGCGGCTCGCCGGTCGCGCCGGAGCCGGCTCCATCGGAAACGGGGAACGCGAAACCGCCGACGCCGCGAGAAGCAACTGCCGCTGGCGCCGCGCCCAAAACAGGTAGGCGAAGAAGCCGACGATTGCCGCGACGATGCCGGTCCTGATCAGCCACGACGAAGAGTCTCGTGCCGGCGTAGGCGCCGCAGTCGCCGCTGTCGTCGCCGTCGACACTGAGTTGGCAGCCACGGGCGCCGGATGCGCCGCGGGCGTGGCCGGCGCGGTAATCGTTGCCGCGGGCGCGACCGTCGGGGCAGCCGCGGTGCGGCCCGCGGCCGGATCGGCCGGGACAGACGCGGCCGTCGTCGGAGCAGAGGCTTCCGTTGCGGCGGGAGCGTCGACGGGCGGTGTCGCCGCGGGCGGCGTCGCTTCGGCGCTAGCCGGCGCAGCGAAGGGAGCCGCCGTCGCGCCCGTAGCAGCCACGGCGGGCGCCGATGCCTGATTCGTTGGCGCAGAGATCTTGTCGGCTGGCGTGGCCGTTGCCGGCGCGGGACGCGCGGTGTCCGTCGGCGCAACCGCGTGCCGCGTCGGCGGGCGAACGGACTTGATTTGCACCTCGGGCGGCAGTGGCACCGCGGGCGCGTCACGGCGCACGCCTGAAGTCGAAGTCGGGTTGGCCTCGGCGACCGTCGCCGTCTGGGCCGGGTCGGACACGTTGGCGGAAGCGGCAGTGGATTCCTCCGCGTGCGCTACGGCTGCGGGCGTCGGCGTGGCGGCAGCGGCCGCGTAAACCGGCTCGACCTCGACGACCCGTTGGTTGCGGAGAATCACCCTCTCGTCGGGAAACAGGAGCACCTCGCGATCGCCCGCCACGATGTGGCTCTTGGGCTCACCCCGGACCGCGATAACCTGCTCGCGGGTGATGCCGAGCGGCGTCGGCTTGGGGTCGCCCGCAGCCACCACGACGCCAGTGAGAATCCCCATCAGGCAGCAAACGCGGAAGATGGGAGCAGACGGAAGAAGCATGGTCAGGACACGATTTGCGGAGCCACGTCGAGTCGCCGCAATGTCGAACTTCGCCGCAATCCCCTACGTACCAGCCCGGAGTGGACAGGTTATTACCGCGGCCGCGGCAGGAACCGCGAACCGGCTTTCCCAGCTGGTTCCAGCGACGCTAGACCACCCGGGACCAGAGCACCTTTAGGTACCGGCTCTCCAGGCAGTTCGAATACACCGGGTGATCCGTCCCAGGGCCGGTCCGATCGAAGAACTGCAGGCGCCGGTTCTGGCGATGCGCCGCCTTGATCACGTGCTGCTCAAAGTCCTCGAGGCTCAGGAGGCCCGAGCAGGAGCAGGTGATAAACACGCCACCGGGCTTCACCAACGAGATCGCGAGCAGGTTGAGATCCTCGTACTTCTGGCGTCCCTCCCAGTTGCCGGCGGCATCGCGCGTAAAGATGAACTTCGGCGGATCCAGGACAACGACGTCCCACTTCTCCCCGTTGCTCTGCATCTGGCGCGCGTAGGCAAAGGCATCGGCATGCACGAACTTCAGCCGTGCCTGGTTAAGGTTCGCATTGCGCCGTGCCTGCGCGATCGCGGCCTCGTCGAGGTCAACGCTGGTCACGTCGGCCGCGCCGCCGAGAACCTTGGCGCAGAGGGAAAACCCGCCGGTGTAGCAGCACAGGTCGAGCACGCGCGCATCGCGGGTGAACCGCGCCACGTTGCGCCGGTTTTCGCGCTGGTCGCAGAAGAAGCCGGTCTTGTGTCCCTCGGCGAAGTCCACCTCGTAGCGGACCCCGTGCTCGCGGATCTTCACCGTGCGCGGCGCCGCGGCATTGGTCTCATTGAACGTCGACGGCTTGATGCCCTCGAGACTGCCGAGGTCGTGATCGACCTGCACGCGGGCGAACTTCGTCCCGGCCAGTTCGTGCAGCAGCGGGAGCCATTTCGGCAACCGCTGCGCGATGCCCAGCGAGTACACCTCGCACAGCAGCGTGTCGGCGTATCGGTCGATCGTCAGGCCGCTGAGGCCGTCGCCGTCCGAGTTGATCAGGCGGTAGGCGTCAGTGACCTCGTCGAGCTTGAACAAGGTGCGGCGCAGCTCCACCGCACGGCGGATCGCGAGTTCGAAATAGTCCTCGCCGATCGGCTCGCCGCCGTGTGCGACGACCCGGAGCGGAATCTTCGCCCGGGGGTTGAACAGCCCGGCGCCCATGCGCTCGCCGCTCTTGTCGTACACCGAAACCCAGTCGCCGGGTCGGGCATCGGGCGAAACCTGGCCGAGGAGCCGCGGGAAGATCGCGGGCTGGAACGTGAAGTACTTCAGCTGCGCCCAGGGACGGGTCCACCCGGACCGATCGATCGGCGGCGGAGGCGTCTTCGGAGCTTTGTCCATGGGCAGCGGTTCTGGCATTGGCCCAATTGGGCGCAGTCGCGCGACTGCGGCAAGCCTCGGCTGGCCGCCCCCGGGATGGTGCGAGCGCATGCGGGCGGCAACAAAAAGCCGACCGGTGGTGAGCCGGTCGGCGGAAGAGAGAGATCGAGGATGACCTCAGGCGACGCGCTCGACGACGAGCGGCGGCGGCGTAGGCCGCTTCGGCGCCAGCCGGTAGGCGTTCTTGAAGTACTCCAGGGCCTGCTCGAGCTTCGCCTCGTCGTTGTAGTGGATCATCATCAGCGGCTCGCCCTGCTTCACCTGCGTGCCGACCTTCTTGATCTCCGAGACGCCGACCGAGTAGTCGACCTTCGCGTGATTGTGGTTGGCGTGGCCGGCGTGGTTGCCCACGGGAGCGGTCGACGGCTCGATGCCGGCGCCCAGCAGGTGCACGCCGCGGGCGATCATCGCCGCGCTGATGGTATGCACGTAGCCGCGCTTCGGCGCCGGGAGCTTCCGAATGTGGCGGGCCTGCGGGAACTTCTCCGGATGATCGATGAAGCTGGTGTCACCACCCTGCGCCTTCACCAGCTCCTTGAACTTGTCGAGGGCGGAGCCGTCGGTGAGGTGGCGCTGGACGGTCTGCTTGGCCGAGAGCGTCGAACCCGCCACGCCGGCGAGGCGGACGATTTCCATGCCGAGCTTCAGGACGAGTTCCTTCATGTCCTCAGGACCTTCGCCCTTGAGGAGCTGGATCGCCTCCTTGACCTCGAGCGCCGTGCCGACGGTATCGCCAAGCGGTTGGTTCATGTCGGTCACGAGGGCGACGCAACGGCGCTTCATCGAGCGGCCGACGCGGGTCATCGAGCGGGCAAGCTGCTTCGCCTGTTCGAGGTCCTTGATGAAGGACCCGTTGCCCCACTTGACGTCGATCACGAGGCCCTCGGAACCCTCGGCGAGCTTCTTGGAAAGGACGCTGCCCGTGATCAGCGGCAGGCTCGGGATGGTACCGGTCTCCTTGCGGAGTTCGTAAAGCTTGGCGTCCGCCGGCGCGAGATCCTCGGTCTGGGCGATGATCGCACCGCCGATGCGCGCGAGCTGGGAGGAGAACTGGTCGTTGCTGAGGGCGCCCTTGAAGCCGGGGACGGCCGCCAGCTTGTCGAGCGTGCTGATCAGGTATTCGTGCTCGACGCCGCACATCATCGGAACCACCACGCCGCTCGCCATCGCGAGGGGGACCAGCACGAGCGACGTCTTGTCGCCCACGCCGCCCGTCGAGTACTTGTCGATCTTCGGCTTGGCGATGTGTGAAAGGTCGATGACCTCACCGGAGAGCATCATCTCCTCTGTCAGGTCCGCCGTCTCCTGGGCGGACATGCCGGAGAAGTAGATCGCCATGGCCAGCGCCGCCAGCTGGTGCTGCGGCATCTCGCCATCCAGCGTGCTGTCGATAATGTAGCGAATTTCTTCCTGGGTGAACTCGCCGCCATCCCGCTTCTTTTCGATCAGAAAGTTGAAGGAGGGCTTGATGAAGCGGCGCGACGGAATATTTCGTTTGTTCGTCATGTGTTATTGGCGGAGCGGCAGGCGGTTGCCCGCTCGCGGAAAAGTTTGGGAGCCAATGAGGTTCCTCGGAAAAGTCGAGCCTAAACGCACTCCGGCCGGCGTGGAATCTAGGGTGAATCCCCCAAGAAAACAAGCCCGCTATGGACCTGCTTTCCAAAGGGTTGCCCCCTCCCCCAGGCTGCGTTCCGCACCGGCGGGTGCTAGTTTGACTCGGCCAGCCGACCCGCTTGGGTAACCGACTCCTTCATGGCAGACTTCCTTACCGACAAACCCGCCAACCTCCAGCGCGCCTTCCTGGTCGGCGTGCAAACTGACGACATGGCGGCGGATGAAGGAGCCGAACTGCTCGGCGAGCTCAAGGAGCTCGTCGAAAACCTCCGGATCACCGTCGCCCGGACCACTCTCGTCCGGCTGCGGCACGCCAACCCGGCAATGCTGCTCGGGTCCGGCAAGGCTGCCGAGATCATCGAGCTGGCCAAGGCCGACGAGGTCGACGTCATCATCTTCGACAAGGCCCTCTCCCCGGCCCAGCAGCGCAACTGGGAGGAGCAATCAGGCCTCGCCGTCATCGACCGCCAGGAGGTTATCCTCGAGATCTTCGCCGACCGCGCGCAGACCCGCGAAGCCATCCTCCAGGTCGCGCTCGCCCGCATGGAGTACTCCCTGCCCCGCCTGACCCGCGCCTGGACGCACCTGTCCCGGCAACGCGGCAAGGGCGCCCTCGGCGGCGAAGGCGAAACCCAGCTCGAGCAGGACCGCCGCATCGTGCGCGACCGCATCGCACACTTGAAGCGCGAGCTCGTGAATGTCGTCCAGCAGCGCGACGTCCAGCGCCGGAAACGCCAGCGCATCCCCGTGCCGACCTGCTCGATCGTCGGCTACACGAACGCCGGCAAGTCGACGCTCCTCAACACCCTCACGGGCGCACAGGTGCTCGCCGCCGACAAGCTCTTCGCCACCCTCGACCCCACCACGCGCCAGCTCGTCCTGCGCGGGAACCAGAAGGTGCTCGTGACGGATACCGTCGGCTTCATCCGCCGGCTGCCGCACGACCTCGTCGAGGCCTTCAAGGCCACGCTCGAGGAGGTCATCGTCGCCGACTTCCTCGTCCACGTGCTCGACGTGACCAACCCCAACGTCGAACAGCACCACGCCACGACCCTCTCCGTCCTCCAGGAACTCGGCGCAGCGGAGAAGACCACTCTGACGGTTTTCAACAAGATCGACGCGGCCACCCCGGCCATGCTGCAGCGTGCGCGGGCGCTCGTGCCCGACGCCTTGTTCGTCAGCGCCCGCACGCGCGAGGGCCTCGATGCGCTCGAGGAGCGCTGTCTCGAACTGATCGCCGAGGCCAACACGTCGACCGAACTGGTCGTGCCCCATGCGCGCTACGACGTCATCGCCCGGCTCCACGAGGTGGGGCACGTGCAGGCCGAGGAACAGCAGGACGACGGGGTGCACCTGCGCGGCCGCTTCCCGCCCACGCAGGCCGCCTTCTTCGCGCCGTTCGTGGTGAAGCGCTGAGCGCCACCACCCCGCGTCGCCGGCTCCCATGACCGAGTCCGTCTCCATCGAAGGCCGGTGGCAGATGCTGCGCGGCGAACTGGCCGGCGAGGCCGCTCCGGAACTGGTCGCCCGGCAGAGCACGATCGAGTTTCTGGCCGGCCGCTACCAGGCCATCTTCGGCGGCCAGGTCGTGGATCGCGGCGCGTTTGAGCTGGAAGGCGCGGCCGAGTCCGCCGCCCTGACGCTGCACGGCCATGTCGGCCCGAACGCGGGCTGCACGATCCCCTGCGTGTATCAACTGCGAGGCGACCGCCTGCGCGTTTGCTATGGATTGGACGGCGTGAGGCCGACGGAATTCTCGACGAGTACGCAGCACCGGCGTTATCTCGTCACGTACCGGCGCCTCCTGGCATGATCATCACCATCTTCGTCATCGCGACCTTCTGCCTCGGCGTCGGTTTCGCGGTGCTCGGAACCAACCCGAGTCGGTTCGCCAACCAGATGTACTTCCTGGTCACGCTGGTGGTGACCGTCTGGCTGTGGAGCGTGGGCGAGGCGATGCTGGTCGGCGCGCGGTTCGCCTACGACCCGTCCGCAAATCCACTGGTTTGGATCCAGATCAACGGCGCCGCGTCCGGCTTCGTACCCTGGATGGTCTTCCTCCTGAGCGAAGCGGTGCGCGCGACGCCGCGCCGGCAGGCCTTCCGCCAAGCCATGCCGTTCCTCCTGCTGGGATGCGCCAGCGGCCTCGTCTGTTTCACCGACGCCTACCTGCCCGCGGGTTCGAGCCCGCTGCGGCCGATGCGGGGTCCCGCCTACACGTTCTACTACGGCCTGTATCTCCTCCTTGAGTGGCTGCTGGTCGTGCACATCTACCGGCTGATGCAGCGCGAACGCGGAGTGCGCCGCGTGGAGATGCAGTTCCTCGTGCTCAACACGGCGATCACGTTCCCGCTGATGCTGCTCGTGAGCGGCCTCGGCAACCTGGTGCGCATCCCCGGTCTGAAATACGTCAGTTTCGCGTTCATCCTGACGTCGTACATCCTGAGCGCCTGGGCCCTCACGTTTCACCGCGTGTACGACCTGCGGCAGATCTTTGTGTCGCTCGGCCAGCGCGTCTGCATGGTGTGCCTCCTCGCAGTCGGCACCTGGGTTGGCACCTCGATCCTCGATGCCTTCGTGCCGCCGCCCGCGCACCTCCTGCTCAGCATCGTCGTGTGCAGCTCCGTCGTGCTCTGGGCCGACCGGAAGACGCGGCGCTGGCTCGACCTGCGCGGCATCCACCGCCTCGAGGCGATTCGCAACGAGGTCACCTCACTCGCCCGGACGGAGCCCGACACCACCCTCTTGGTGCGCCAGCTCGAAAAGTTACTCGAACTGCGGCTCGATGCCTCTTCCGCCACGCTCCTGATTGACCGGGGCGACGCACTCGCGGGCGACGCCATGGAGCTGCGCCACGACAGCCCGGCCCTGATGCTCCTCCACCAAATGGTGTGGGCCACGCCCGAGGGGCTCGACCGCGGGCCCGGCGCCGCGGGCACAAGCGAACTCCTGGAGTTCTTCCGCCGCTACCAGCTGAGCCTCGCCATCGCCGTCCCCGCCGGCAGCCCCAAATCGTCGCTCGCCATCGTCCTGGGCGCGAAGCGCAACCGCTGGCCCTTCACCTACCCCGAGGTCGAGCGCGTCCGCGAGATCGCGACCACCATCGACAACATCCTCGTGCGCTCGCGGCTCATCGCCGAGGAGGGACTCAAGACCAAGGTCGACCACCTCGCGATGATGTCGCGCGGGCTGGCGCACGACCTGAAGAACCTCATCACGCCCATTTCTGCGTTCCTCGTCCACACCACCGGCCGCTACGCGCCCGGGTCCGCCGAGGAGGAAGTCCACACCGCCGCCCGGCGCTCGGTCGCGATCATCACCGACTACGTCAACGAGGCGCTGCTCTTCGCCCGCCGGCTCACGCCCAATTTCCAGCGCGTGCGCGTGCAGCGGATCTTTGCGCTCGTGGTCGAGATCACCCATTCCCGCGCAGCGCGCCGCAACGTTTCGATCACCACCGACATCCACGGCGTCGACGAGTTCTCCGCCGACGTCGTGCTCATCCAGCGCATGCTGGCGAACCTGACGAACAACGCGGTGGACGCCTCCGTGCCGGGTTCCGCGGTCAACCTCACCGCCAGCCCCGGCGCCGGCGGCACCATCCGGCTGACCGTCAGCGACCAGGGCGCCGGCATCTCACCGGAGCACAGCCAGCACATCTTTGAGCCCTACTTCACGACGAAGCAGTTCGGCGACGACAAGCGCGGGTTTGGGCTCGGGCTGACGATCAGCGACAAGATCGTCGCCCTGCACCGCGGCACCATCTCGGTGAAGAGCGAGGTGGGCATCGGCACGACGATCGTCGTCGAGCTGCCGCTGGACCAGCCGGCCCTGATCGACGGGCAGCCGCCGCGCTCGGTGAGCACGCCGCCCTTCACGCCGAGCCTGAGCTGACCAGTCCCCGCCGGGGGCCGGAGTCAGGCACGAAAAAGGCCGCGGCGCCCGGGGGGCGCACGCGGCCGAAAACCAAACGGGAACGCGACTCAGCTTAGCTCAGCCACTTCGTGTTCCGCATGTCGCCGGTCTGGAGGAACGCCTGGTGCATGCCGAAGGCGTTCTGCAGGGTCTGCGGCACGTGGCCCTTGTTGGAGATCGTCAGGTAATCCTTCATCAGCTGGCGGTACTCCGGGTGGACGCAGTTCTCGATCATCGCCATCGCGCGCTCGTGCGGCGCCTTGCCGCGGAGATCGGCGATGCCGTGCTCAGTCACGACAACCTGCACCGAGTGCTCGCTGTGATCGAGGTGCGTGACGAACGGCACGATCGTGCTGATCGCGCCCTTCTTGGCGACCGACGGGCAGGTGTAGATCGAAATGTGCGCGTTGCGGGTGAAGTCACCCGAGCCGCCGATGCCGTTCATGAGGTCCTTGCCCATGACGTGCGTCGAATTCACGTTGCCGAACAGGTCGACCTCGATCGCGGTGTTGATCGTGATCAGGCCGAGGCGGCGGACCAGCTCGGGGCTGTTCGAGATTTCCTGCGGGCGCAGCACGATGCGCGAACGATAGTACTCCAGGTTCTTGTAGATCTGCTGGAGCTTGGCCGGGCTGACGGTGAGCGAGCAGCCGCTGGCGAAGGTGCACTTGCCCTTCTCGATCAGGTCGATGACCGAGTCCTGGATGACCTCGGTGTACATCATGAACGGCGGGATGCCGGCACTGGAGCCGAGCGCGCCGATCACGGCGTTGGCAATATTGCCCACGCCGGACTGCAGCGGAAGGAACGAGGCCGGGATGCGGCCGACACGCAGCTCGTCGACGAGGAACTTGGCGACGTTCTCACCGATCTTGGTGGTCACCGGATCGGGGGCGTCGAAGCCGCCGGACTCGTCGGGCTTGTTGGTGTGCACGATGCCCGCGATCTTCTTCGGGTCGACCTTGATGACGGTCGAGCCGACGCGATCGGTCGGGGCGTAGATCGGAATCTCGCGGCGATGCGGCGGATCGGCCGGCTCGTACAGATCGTGGAAGCCGGTGAGCTCGGCGGGATGATAGGCGTTGAGCTCGATCAGCACGTGATCCGCCATGCGGACGTAGGTGTTGGAGCAGCCGACCGAGGTCGAGAGCGTGATCTCACCCTCGGGCGTCACGCGGGACGCCTCGACGATGGCCCAGTTGACCTTGCCGAGCACGCCCGAGCGGACGGTCGGCTGCACCGCGGAAAGGTGCAGGTCGAAGAACTTGGTCTTCCCCTCGTTGATCGCCTTGCGGAGCGTCGGGTCGGATTGATACGGCGTGCGCCAGGCAATCGCCTCGGCGGCCGCGAGGGCGCCGTCCAACGACTTGCCGGTCGAGGCGCCAGTCAGGACGCCCAGCTTGAAGGGGCGTCCGGCGGCATGTTCGGCCTTGGCGCGCTCAGCGAGAGCGAGCGGGATTACTTTGCACGCACCGGCAGCGGTAAAACCACCGAAGCCAACGGTTTCGTTGTGCTTCACCAGTGCGGCGGCCTGTTCCGGCGTGAGAATAGGAAAACCCTTGGTCATGTTGGAAGAAATGAAAGCGTGCCACACTGGGCAGCAAGGGGCTGCGCAGCGTTTGGCACACCTACCGCGAATCTTGCCGGTGGCCGCTCCACAAGGCGAGCGAGCAGCGGATCCGCCATCAGCTGGCACGTCGCCACCCCACGCTTTCCCGCCGGCGATTATTCCCTCCCGCCGGCGCCGAAAGCGCGGCCCAGTCCTGCCCGCCGCAGCGCAGAAACGGCATCGCCATGTGGGCCGCGACGAACATCTTCCGACGCGTGAGCTCCCCCCGACTTCGCCGTCTCGCGACACGCATCGCGCTTTGCCTCAGCGCCTTTTTCCTCCACGGTACCGCGCCCGCTATGGATTCCTCGCATCTCATTTACTTTGGCACCTACACCCGCAGCACCAGCCGCGGCATTTACGCCGCCCGGCTGGACGACGCCACCGGCGCGTTGAGCGCGCCGCAGCTGGTCGCCGAGATCGACAGCCCGACGTGGGTCACCGTGTCGCCCGACCGCAAGTTCCTCTATGCCGTCCACGGCTCCAGGGCCCTCGTCGCCGGGTACGCGATCGATCCTTCCACCGGCGCCCTCACGCCCCTGCCCCTCCCGGCCAGCGCTCAGGAACCCGCCGGCGCCCCGTGCCATCTCGCCATCGACGCCACTCAGAAGACCCTCGTCGCCGCCAACTACGGCGACGGCTATGTCGCCGCTTTGCCGATACACGCCGACGGCACGCTCGGCGCGCCCCAGATCATCCGCCACGCCGGCACCGGGCCCAACCCGCAGCGTCAGGAAAAGCCGCACGTCCACTCGGTGACGATCTCCCCCGACAACCGCTTCGTCATGGTTTGCGACCTCGGGCTCGACAAGGTCTTCACCTACGCGCTCGACGCCGCCAACGCCCGGCTCACGCCCGCCCAGCCGCCGTTCGTGGCCACCCAGCCCTGCGGCGGCCCGCGCCATTTCAAGTTCGGCCCCGATGGCCGGCACGCCTACGTGCTCAGCGAGATGGGCTCCTCCGTCGAGGTGTTCGACTACGATCCCGCCAAGGGCGCGCTCAGCCCGCGGCAGATCGCCACCACCCTCCCCGGCGGCTACATGGCCAAGTGGGGCGCCGAGGTGCGCGTCCACCCCAACGGCAAGTTTCTCTACGCCTCCAACCGCGGCCACGACAGCATCGCCGTATTCGCCATCGATGCCGCCACCGGCGCGCTGAGCCTCGTGGAAATCATCCCCACCGGCGGCAAGGTTCCGCGCAACTTTGCCCTCTCGCCCAACGGCAAGTGGCTCGTCTGCGGTCACCAGGACGCCGATACGGCCTACGTGAACGTCTTCCGCGTCGACGCCGCCACCGGCCGGCTCACCGCCACCCAGCATCGCGCCGCCATCCCGATGGTGGTCTGCGTCGAGTTCTGGAACTAGCCGGTCCTCGCGCACCTGCGCGCGCCCTCCGACGCCCCGGTCTGGCGCGCCGCCGCCAGCCGGGCAATTACGGGACCTTCTACGGGGATTTCCCGGGAGCATCCCGGACTAATCTTGATGCGAGCTGACCGTGGGGTCCGTTGACGGAGTCCCGCCCCGGGGACACGTTGGCCGCCCCACTCATGGCCAGCCCACACACTCCCGAGGCCACGGGCGCGGCGACTGCCGTGACCCGCCACGCGCCTCACTCCATCCAGGACGTCGTCATCCGGCTCGCCGGCAATTCCCAGGACGGCATCCAGACCATCGGCGGGTTCCTCGCCCGCCTCGCCGGCCGCAGCGACCAGGACGTCATGACCTACATGACGATCCCGTCGACGATCTCCGGCGGCCCCTCGATCTTCCAGGTCCGCATGGGCACCGGCGAGATTCTCTCCGCCGGCGACCGCACCGACATGCTCGTGGCGTTCTACCAGCACAGCTACGACGCCCACATCGCCTCGCTGCGGCCCGGCGGCGTGCTCGTGTACGACACCGATCACGTGAAGCCGAATCCCGACGATCACCGGTTCACGCAGGTCGCGGTCCCGATCACCACCGGCACGGTCGAGGCCGTCGGCGGCGCGGCGAAGGACAAGGGCAAGAACATGTTCGTGCTCGGCTTCCTCGCCCGCGTGTTCGACCTCGATGTCGCCAAGCTCGCCGGGCTCATCAAGGAGCGTTTCGGCGGCAAGGACGAGGACATCGTCCGCAACGCCATGCTCGCGTTCGACGCCGGCTACGGCTGGCCGCAGAACAATCTCCGCGACCTCTTCTACCGCTTCGAGGCCATCGACCGCGCCACCGCCCGCACCGGCCGGCCGCAGGTCACGATGGATGGCAACACCGCACTCGCCTACGGCCTCATCGCCGCCGGCATTCGCCACGGCGCCGGTTACCCGATCACGCCGTGGTCCTCGATCATGGAGATCCTGCGCACCGAGCTGCCGAAGTACGGCGGCACGTTCGTCCAGTGCGAGGACGAGATTGCCTCCATCTCCACCGCCCTGGGCTTTTCGTATTCCGGGCAGCTCGCCATCACCGGGAGTTCCGGCCCGGGACTTTCCCTCAAGATGGAAGCGCTCGGCTGGGCCGTCATGGCCGAGATGCCGCTCATCGTGATCAACGTCCAGCGCGGCGGTCCCTCCACCGGGATGCCCACGAACGTCGAGCAGAGCGATCTCATGCAGGCGATCTACGGCAGCCACGGCGATTCCCCGCGCGTGGTGCTCGCACCGCGCAACGTCGAGGACTGCTTCCACATCGCGCTCGAGGCCGCCCGCATCGCCCGCGACTACAGCACGCCGGTCCTCATCCTCACCGACCAGGGTCTGTCCTCCCGGATCGAGGCCTTCGACGAGCCCGACTTCGCCGCGCTCATGGTCAACCCGGCGCCCGACCTCTCCGAGCGCCCCGCCGACTTCAAACCGTATCCGCTCGACGCCATCACACGGCACGCCCCGCCCGGCGCGCGCATCGCCTCCGGCAAGTTCCCGACCGTCACCGGCCTCGAACACGATGAGCTTGGCCATCCGACCGGCAGCCCGAAGCTGCACCAGCAGATGACGGCCAAGCGGCGCGAAAAGCTGAAGACGCTCGCCGCCTCGCTGCCCCTCCCCGAGGTCACCGGCGACGACGCCGGCGATGTCCTCCTCGTCACCTGGGGCTCCGGCTGGGGCCCGGGTCGCGAGGCACTCACCCGCGTCCGCCAGGCCGGCCTCACCGCCGGCCACCTGCACCTCCGCCACCTCAACCCGCTGCCCAACGGGCTCGAACCGATCTTCGCCCGCTACCGCCGCATCGTCGTGGCCGAGCTCAACGACGAGGGTCTCTACGGTTTCGGCCAGCTCGCGCTCCTCCTGCGCGCCCGCTTCGCCAACCCCGCCATCGTCAGCGTCTGCAAGACCGACGGCCTCACGTTCAAGGTGAGCGAACTCGTCGCCGGGATCGGCCGCCACCTCGAGAGCCGCACCCTCGACACCGCCGTCGGCGCCGCCACCGCCAGTGCCCTCGCCCGCCCGGCGCCCACCGCGCCGTCCCCTACCGCGTCCTCCTGACGTCGGTTCCGCCGTTCGCACCGGCGCCTGCCACCGGTGCCGCGCGGACCGTATCCGCCCACCCACGCCCGCCTCCGATGTCCTCCTCCACTCTTCCCGTCCCCACCTCACCGGCCCCCGCGGCCGCTGCGTCCGTCCCGCTCACCAAGAAGGCGCTCACCGCCGACCACCCGACGTGGTGCCCCGGCTGCGGCGACTTCGCCGTCCTCGCCGCCTTCTACCGCGTCCTCGAAAAGCTCAACTACCCGCACGAGAAGATCGTCACCTTCGCTGGCATCGGCTGCTCCTCACGCTTCCCGTACTTCGTCAACACCCACGGCGGCCACTTCATCCACGGGCGCGCCCTCCCGTTTTCCGCCGGCATCAGCCTCGGCCGCGACGACCTGCACGTGTTCGTGTTCGGCGGCGACGGCGACGGCTTCTCCATCGGCGGCAACCACCTCGTCCATACCGCCCGCAAGAATGTCCGGCTCACCTACGTGATCATGGACAACTTTGTGTACGGGCTGACAAAGAAGCAGACGTCCCCCACCTCGCCGCTCGGCTTCAAGACCAAGACCGACCCGACCGGCGCGATCGACCGTCCGATCAACCCGATGCGCACGCTGCTCAACAGCGGCGCGACGTTCGTGGCGCGCAGCCACGCCACGCAGGTCAACCACATGATCGAGATGATGACGCGCGCCGCGAGGCACGACGGCTTCTCGGTCGTCGAGATCAACTCCGAGTGCGTCGAGTTCTACCCCGGCGCGTTCGATGCCGCCAATCCGCGCAAGGGCGGAACGTGGACCGTCATCGAAGAGAAGAAGCATGACGGCACGCCCGAGGACGCCGCCCGCCACGATGTCACCGACGAGGTGGCCGCGTACCGCCTCGCGCTGCAGCCGTGGCCCGGGTGCTACGGCGTGTTCTACGAGAACAAGCAGCAGCCGACCAAGAACGCCCTCGAGGCCGGCCTGATCGCCCGCGCCCGCGAACGCACCAAGCAGGCCAGCGATCTCGCGCTCCTGCAGGCCACGTTCGCCCGGATGCGCTGACAAGTCGGAAGCCAGAAGCCGGAGGCCGGAAGCCAGTCAGAAATCAGACGTCAGCGTCAGACTAGGCCCCTTCCGCCTCTCCATTTCTGCTCCCGGCTTCTGGCCTCCGGCTTCTGGCCTCCGGCTTCGGGCTTCTGGTTTCTGGCCTCTGGCCTCCGGCTTCGGGCTTCTGGTTTCTGGCCTCTGGCGCGCCGGCTTCAGGCGCGCGTCGGCTTGTGCGCGACCCAGAAGCGGCACTCGTCCGAAAAGTCCTTCACCGCCTTCGATTCACTCGCGACGGCACTGCGCATCGCATCAAACGTGTGCGACCAGCCCGTCGCCGTCAGGTCCTCGAGGATCTCGCGGCGGTCCGGCAGGTGCATGAACGTGCGTCCCGCCTCGTCGGAAAAGTAGCGGTCGCCGAACTCCACCAGCCGCGGGTCCTGCTCGCCCCGCACCCAGCGGATCGTCTCGAGCCGCCACAGCGCGCGCTCGGTCGGCGAGTGGTCCCGGTCGTGCGTGGTGAAGAGGAGCGGCGCCCCCGGCGCGCAGGCGCGAAACAGCTGCCGCAGCGCCGCCCGCCGCCGCCGCCGCCCGGGAATCTGCATCAGGCCGTTGAACATGAACAACGCGCCGCCGAACCGGCCCACGAGGTCGTGGTGCTCGGTGCACACGCGCGTCGCGTCGGCCCAGAAGAACCGGATCGCCTCCGCCTGGCGCTCCGCCGCGAGGCTGATCGCCTGGTCCACGAGCTCCTGCGCGAAATCGAACGCCGTCAGGTCGCGGTATCCAAGTTCCCACAACCCGATCGTCACCCGCCCGGCTCCGCACCCCGCCTCCAGCAGCGGGCGCGTGGGGTCGGGGAAATGCCGCTCGATCAGCAGGCGCTCCGACGCCCACAGCCCGAGCTCGTGGGCCGCGCGCGTGTAGTGCACCACCGCGGTCAGGTCGTTGAAGTCGGCCCGGACCGTGGCGGCGTTGATCTTTTTGACCGAACTCACTCCGGCTTCCGCCACGCGGCGATGAACATGCCGTTCGCGTTCAGCTCATGCGGCCAGAGCGTCAGCTCCGGCGCCGCGCCAAACAGCGGATCTGGCTGCAGCTCCGGATGCGCGGACTGGAACGCCGCCACCACGGCCGTCGTTTCGGAGCGCGTCAGCGTGCACACGGAATACACCAGCCGGCCCTTCGGCCGCAGTGCCGGGACGACATGGTTTAGCAACGCGAGCTGTGTCGCGGCGAGTTCCCGTACGTCCTCCGGTCCCACCGTCCACCGCGCGTGCGGGTTGCGCTGCCAGGTGCCTACGCCGCTGCAGGGCGCGTCGACCAGGATGCCGTCAAACTTCGTCTTGGTGGGCAGCTTCGCCCCGCCGTCCCACAACGCCGCGCGGTAGTTGAAGACCTGCGCGCGCGCCGCCCGCCGCTTCAGCACGGCCAGTCGGCGCTCGTTCCGATCCGAGGCCCAGATCACGCCCTTGTTGCCCATCAGGTCGGCGAGATGGAGCAGCTTTCCGCCCTCGCCCGCACACGCGTCCCACCACGTCTGGCCCGCCGCCGGCGCACAGGCCAGGCTCACGAGCTGCGACGCGAGGTCCTGGATCTCAAACGTGCCTTCATGAAAGGCCGGCGTGAGGAAAAGATCGTGCGGCCCGGTGTAGCGCATCGCATCCGGCGCGCGGTCGCTGTGCACGCAGTCGCCCAACACCTGCGCCAGCTTGGCCGCGCGGCCCGGGCGCGCCCGCAGCCACAGCGCCGGTTCGTGCTGCAGCTGCCGGAGGTAGTCCGCGGGCAGATCCATTTCCGCCGCCACCCACTCCGGCACCGCGCGCACCTTCAGCGCCTCGGCCTTCACCGACTTCTCGTCGGCATTGAACCGCTCCTGCATCGCCCACGCCTGCTCCACCTGCTTCTGGTAGGAGGCCTTGGGGTCCAGCCACTGCATCCAGCGGAAATAGGCGAAGACCGCGCGGCTCACCGCCCGCTTTTCGCGCGGGCCCAGGTGTTTCGCTCCGTAGAGATAGCGGCGCAGCGCCCCATCCGCCGGCAGGTCGCGGTCGATGGAGGCCAGCACGCGGGCGGCGTGGTTGAGCGTGGCGGATTCAAGCATGCGCGGATGCAAGCACGTGCGCCCACCGCATGGCAAGGAGCCCGGCGCACGGACCGCGCTCAATCCCCGTCCACCGGCACGAGGGCGACGAACTTATGGTTGGCGTCGAACTCGATGCGAAACCAGCCGTGCACCCCGTCCTGGGTCACCACGCGGCGCAGGGCATTGGCGGGAAACTGCACCCGCTGGCCGGTCGTGGCGATGGCCTGCACGACCTGCGCCTGCCCATGGTAATACGCGAGCACCTGGCCCGCCGTGAGATTGAGGGAGATCGTAAGCGAGGGCATGACGGCAGTTTTCACCGGCATGCTGGCGGCGCCCCCGCCCCGGCGAAAGCCGGAAAACCGGGCGTCCCCGCCGGTCCGAAAGTGCACGGTTTGCGAAACCCCATGCATGGTTTGCGAGGCTTCCGCCGGAGACTTGCCCCGCCTGCCCCGGTGCTTACGGTCCAACGCGTGTTCAGCCAAATCAGCGATCGCACCTGGCTCTGGGTCGCCGCCGCCTTGTACCTCCTGGGTTTCCTCCAGGGCACGGTCTCGTTGCTGCGCGGCGGACGCCCTTCCGGGTACCTCACGTACACGCTGATCCTGGCCGGTTATGCCGTGCAGCTCATCGGGCTCGGCATCCGCGGTCGCGCCGTCGCCGGTTGCCCGCTCGGCAACACCTTCGAGCTTTACCAGTTCATCGCCTGGTCGGCCATCACCCTGTACGTCGTCGTGGGCGTCACCTTCCGCAACTCGCTGCTCGGCTACTTCACCTCCTGCCTCACCGCCGTGCTCATGCTGGTGTCCCTCGCCATCCCGGGTTGGGACGCCGCGCAGCGGACGCACATCTTCGGCAGCAATCCTTGGATCGAGCTCCACGCCGCGCTCGCAGTGTTCAGCTACGGCGTCTTCGCGCTCCTCGCGATGACCTCGCTCATGTTCCTGCTCCGGAACTACTCCCTCCAGTCGAAGAAGATCGGCGGCTGGTTCTCCTTCCTGCCCTCGATCATCGACCTCGACCACATCGGCGTGCGGCTGCTCAGCGCCGGCGTCGCCATCCTCACCGTCTCCCTGGCGATCATCTGGATGTTCTGGCTGCGCGCGCCGCAGACCGCCGCGCTGACCAAGGTCATTGCCGCCATGATCATCTGGGCCGTCGGCACCGCCGTGCTCGGCCTCCGCCTCCGCGGTCTCCTGCTCTCGCGCCGCTTCGCCTGGGCCTGCCTCGTGCTGTTCATCGGCGCGCTCGGCTCCCTCGTCGCCGTCGACCACAACCGCCGCCCTGCGCCCGCCGCGGCCATCTCCGCCGCATGAGCGCCGACGGACTCTTTCTCATCGGCGCCACCCACCGGCGCGTTCCGCTCGAGGTCCGGGAGAAGCTCTCCCTCGGCGCCGAGGCGGCCGCGGCGCTCCAGGCCGAGTTCGCCGCGATCTCCGGGCTCCGCGAGTTCGCCATCCTGAACACCTGCAACCGCGTCGAGTTCTACGGCGTCGCCAGCAGCTCCGACGCGGCCGCGCGCGTCACCGCCGCCTTCTGCGCGCGCCAGCATTTTGATCGTGCCGAGTTCGAGAAGGTACGCCTCCACCTCCGCGGCCGCGACGTCGTGCAGCATCTCGTCGAGGTCTCCGCGGGTCTCGATTCCCAGATGATCGGTGAGACCGAGATCTTCGGCCAGGTGAAGGACGCCTATGCGCGTGCCCAGGGCGCCGGCTGCACGGGTCCGATCCTGAACCGTGTTTTCCAAAAGGGCTTCCAGGCCGCCAAGCATGTGCGCAGCAACACGGGCATCACCGAGGGCCAGGTGAGCGTGGCCAACGTCGCCGTGGAACTCGCACTCTCGATCTACGGCAGCCTCAAGGACACCCGCATCCTCCTGCTCGGCGCCGGTGAGATTGGCGAAAAGACCGCCAAGGCGTTCCAGAGCCGCGGCGCCGCGGCGCTCACCGTCGCCAGCCGCCGCTTCGAGCGCGCGATGGAGCTCGCGAGCAGCCTCGGCGCCAGCGCCATGCCGTTCGAACAGCGCGAGGCCCGCCTCAGCGAATTCGATGTCGTGGTGTGCGCGACGTCCGCGCCCGATGTGGTCGTCACCGCCCCCGCGGTCCGCGCCGCCATGCAAAAGCGCCCCGCGCGCCCGCTGTTCTTCATCGACCAGGCGCTCCCACGCGACGTCGATCCCGGCGTCGCCGGCATGGAGAACGTCTTCCTCTACAACCTCGACGACCTCGCCCGCATCGCGGAAGAGAACCGCGCCGCCCGCAACGCCGAGATCGAGAAGTGCCGCGCCATGGTGATCGAGAAGGCCAGCGCGCTCTGGCGCCACGTCGAGCCGCAGATTGCCACCCTCACGCAGCCGGCCGCGCCCACCGCCACCGGCACGACGCAAGTCGAAGCCGCAGGCTGAGTCTCGGCCGGCGTCCGCGAGGCCTCGCACCAGCCATCGCCGGCCGCGCTTGCCCGCTCGCCCGCGCCCGCCGTCAGCCCAAGCGCCCGCTACTCCGACTCCGCCCCGCGCGGCTTCTGTTTCCGCGCCGTCTTTGCGCGCTCGAGCGCGGCACACAGTTCGTCGTACAGGATGGGTTTCGTGATATGGTCGTTCATCCCGGCGGCAATGCACGCCTCCCGGTCCGCCCGGCTCGCACTCGCCGTCACGGCAATGATCCACGGCTGCTCGTCCGGCGGCAGTTCCAGGTCGCGAATCGCCCGCGCCGCCGCCAGCCCGTCCATCACCGGCATCTGTACGTCCATCAGGATGATGTCGTAGCGGTCCCGTTTGACGGCCTCCAGCACCTCGCGACCATCCGCCGCGACGTCGGCAAGGTAACCGAGCTTCTGCAGCAGCAGGAGCGCGACCTTCTGGTTGACGGTGTTGTCCTCCGCCACGAGCACCTGCTCGGCCCGGGGTGGCGTCACGCTGCCGGTCGCCGGCGCAATGCGCTCGGTCGCCGTCGCCTCGCCCGCCGGCGCCTCATCGTCACCCGCCGGTTCAGCCGGGAACGTGAAATAGAACGTCGAGCCCACGCCTTCGGTGCTCTCCACCCAGAGGCGTCCCCCCATCATCGTGACGAGTCGCTGGCTGATCGCGAGGCCGAGCCCGGTCCCCCCAAAGCGCCGTGTGATCGACGCGTCCACCTGCGTGAACGCCTGGAAGAGCCGCGCCCGCGCCGACTCGGGGATGCCGATGCCGGTGTCGCGCACGGCGAACAGCAACTCGATGCGGCGGCTGTCCTGCGCGACGAGGCGCACCGCCAGCACGACTCCCCCCTGGTGGGTGAATTTCACCGCGTTGCCCGTAAGGTTCACCAGGATCTGCCGCAGCCGCGTCGGATCGCCCCGTACCCGCGCTGGCACCGTCGGCTCGATCTCCAGCGTGAGGATCAGCCCTTTCTGCCGGGCTTTCGGCATGAGCAAGTCGACCGCGCCCTGCACCGCCTGCTGCAGGTCAAACTCCGTCTTCTCGAAGTCCATCCGGCCTGACTCGATCTTCGAAAAATCGAGAATGTCGTTGATGATCGTGAGCAGCAGGTCGCCGCTGCGGCGGATGGTGTCGACGTAGTCCTGCTGCTCCGTCGTGAGCGGCGAATCCAGCAGCAGCGAGGTCATGCCGATCACGCCGTTCATCGGCGTCCGGATCTCGTGGCTCATCATCGCGAGGAACTGACTCTTCGCGAGGTTCGCCGCCTCCGCCGCCTCCTTGGCGCTCTTCAGCTCCGCCGCCTGCATCTTCACCGGCGTCAGATCGACGATCGCCGCGACCTGCTGGTAGCCGCCCTCCGGCGTCCACGCACGGTGGAACGTGAGCTCGGTCCACACCACGCGGCCGTCGAAAAGGCGGTACCGTTTCTCGATCGAAAACGTGTCGATTTCCCGCCGTTCGAGCCGGCGGTACATGCGCACCTGTTCCGCCCAGTCGGCCGGATCCGTGATCTTGCGGAAGAACTCAGGGTCCTCTTTCTGCGCGGGCGTGAGGCCCAGCAGCGCGTCGTGCGCGCGATTGAACAGCCGGCGCTTGGTGCCGTCCACCGCCGACCACTCGCACGCCAGCGCGACCGGCGCGCACTCAAAGATGAACCGCCACTCCGCTTCGCGCTTCGCCAGCGCGTCCTGCATCTCGCGGCGCGCGCTCACGTCCAGCTGCAGCGACATGTGGCCGACCACCACGCCCGCGTCGTCCCGGATCGGCTGGATCTCGATCTCCACCCAGCGCGACTCGCCGCCCTTGGTGTAGTTCAGCACCTCGCACCGGTAGGGCATGCCGGCTTCCGCCGCCGTCCTGATGTCGTCCAGTGTCTTCTGGTCGGAACCCGGGCCGCGCAGGAAATCACCCGGTCGCTGGCCGCGGATCTCCTCGAGCGTGTAGCCGTACAACCGCAGGAAGCTCTCGTTCGCCCACTCGATGTGCCAGTCGGGATCCGTGATGATCACGGCGCTCGTCGTGCGACTCGCGACCAGCGCGAGCTTGCGCGCCTCCGCCTCGGCCCGCCCCAAGTCGCGCGTCGCCACCTGCGCGCGCGCGAGCGCGTGCCGCCGCGACTGGGCCAGCACGAGCGTGAACGCGCCCGCCAGCAGGCTCAGCAGCACGCCGCCACCGAGGATCACCCACTCGAGCACCGACGCGCCGCGCGCATCGAACACCGAGGTCGTCCGCAGGTGCACCCGCCAGGTGCGGCCGTAAACCGGCAGGTCCACCGTCTCCTCAAACGCCGCCGGCTCCAGGGGCAGATTCGGATGGGACGCGAACACCAGTTGGCCGTCCCGGCCGTCGCCGGTCTCGTACAGCGTCAGCGCCACCTGCCCGTCGACATCCGCCACCACGCCGCGCAACAGCAGGTCGAGCCGCAGCGAGGCATACGTCCACCCGACCAGTGAGCTGATGCGCTGCTCCTCCGTCACGGGGACCTCGCCCCCCCGGTAAACGGGCAGGAACAAAAGGCAGCCCGGCACCTTGATCGGCCCCTCGATCACGCGAATGCCCGCGGTGATCGTCGGCTTGCCGGTGCGCATCGCCGTCTCCGCCGCGCGGCGGCGCACCACGCCCGATCCGACATCCTTGCCGAGTGCGCCATGATTCCGCGCCAAAGGTTCGATGTGGGTTACGATGTAGGCCGGGTCCTCCGTGCCATCGGCCTCGATGTGAAAATCCGTGTAGCGCAGCGCCAGGATCCGCCGCTCCAGCTCGGCAAATTGCGCCCGCGGCACGCGCTGCACGTAACCGAGTCCGACCAGCCCCCGGTCCAGGTAGTGCGCGCCATCGTTGACGAACCGCCGCCACTGCTCATGCGACAGCATCTGGTCGCCAGGGATCAGCACGCGGCCCGCCACCAGCGCCTGCTCGACGGGCTGGAATCGCGCTTCCAGCGCGAGCAAGACCCGATCCCTGAGCCGGCCGAAACGCTGTTCCTCCCGGCGGTCGCGCTCCGCGTCCATCACGAACCAGGCGGCAACGAAGCAAATTACGCCCACGACGAACACCAGCCCCGCCCACAGGAGAGGATGGTTCCGGTAGTCTACAGGCGTGTTTTGCTGGGAAGACACGTGTGAGCGCTGCAACCGAAGTTCAATTCCCCGCACTTGGCGAGGCTTTTGCACCACAACGAATTACCGAACCCTATGCGGCGCAGCTAGAGTTGCGCCGCCACCCATTCCGCGGGTGAGCCCGAAGCCGACACCCGGAGCATCGCCCGCAGCCGCGCCGCCTGGTCCGCCGTGCGCTCCGCCCGTGCCCGATCATGCAGGCAGGACCTGAGTTCCGACGCCAGCGCCGCCGGGGTCGCCGCCCCTTGGATGAACTCGGGGTACATCGGCTCGTTCAGGAGCAGGTTGGCGATGCCGATGTACGGCACCTTCACTACGAGGCGGCCGAGATAGTACGTGAGCGGATTCGCCCGGTAGGCGATCGCGCCGGGAATCCCGGCCAGCGCGCAATGCATCGACATCGTCCCGCTGGAGGTCAGCACCGCCGACGCCGCGATCGGCGCCTGGCCCAGCGCCTCCGGCTCGGCCATCGCGACGAACTGCACGTTGGCCGGCGGACGCGCCTGCTGGAGGACGCGCAGGATCGTCTCGCTCGGATAAAGCACCACGGCCGGCCGCTCACCAAACGCGCGGAAGCCCTCGAGCAACACGGGGAAGATGCGCGCCACCGCCTGTCGCCGGCTGCCGGGCAACAGCAGAACCGGCCCGGCAGGATCATGCCGCACCGGCGCCAGGTAGTCGGCCGCCAGGAAAGGATGGCCGACAAACTCCACCGGCAGCGCGGTGTCGGCGTAGCAGTTGCGCTCGAAGGGGAAAATCACCGCCATCGCGTCGAGGTCGCGCGCCATCGCAAACCGGCGACCGGCCTTCCACGCCCAGATCTGCGGCGAGATGTAGTAGAGCGTCTTGATCGTGCCCCCGCCCTTCCCCGACAGCCCGCGTTCCCGCAGCGCCGCCGCCAGCCGCAGGTTGAAACCGGGATAGTCCACCAGGCACACGGCGCGCGGGCGGTGCGTCTCGATCCAGCGCAGCGTCTCCGCGAAGAGCGCGCGAAAATACGGGTAGTGCTTCAGCACTTCGACAAAGCCCACAACCGACGACGCCGTCAGGTCATGCAGCAACTGCGCGCCGGAGGCCCCGAGTTTCGGCCCGCCGAGCGCCGCGATCCGCAGCTCCGGATGCCGCGTACGCAGTTCGCGCACCATCCGCGCGGCATGCTCATCGCCGGAATGCTCGCCCGCGACGATCAGCAGGTCCACGGCGGACCCGGCCGGCGGCGGGAAAACTACGTTCGTGCCCTGCGTGGCAGCCATGCGCGTTCGTCCGTGCGCCCGCTCACTTCCACGCGGACCGGATCTGGTCTGTTATGGTGATCGCCACTTCGAGCGCGCTCTTGCCCAGCGCCGCGCCGACCTTGGGCTGCTTCAGCTTGGTCACGCTCTCGACAAAGCTCGCCAGCTCCAGCGCCAGCGGCTCGCCCTTCTCGATCGGGATCTCGCGCACCGGGATCGCGCTGAGGTCACCCGGCTTCACGAGCCCGATCTTCATCTTCAGGCCGTAGGCGATGATATCGCTCTTCTTCACGAGGTGCCCGGCCTGGTTCATGAAATCGAGCGACAGGTAGGCGTCGCCCTGGAAAATTCGGATCTCGCGCGCCTTCTTCAGGCTCATGCGGCTCGCGCTGAGGTTCGCCACGCAGCCGTTCTGGAACTGGATGCGCGCGTTCGCGATGTCCTCGCTCTTCGAGAGCACCGCCACGCCGACGCTGTCGATCTTCGCGATCGGCGACTTCACCAGCGCCAGCACGATCCCGATGTCGTGAATCATCAGGTCGAGCACGACACCCACCTCCGTGCCGCGCGGCTGGTAGGGCGCGAGGCGCTCGGCCGTGATGTAGCGGGGCTCGTCGATCTCCTTCTCCAGGAAGCTCATCACCGGGTTGAAGTGCTCGATATGCCCCACCTGCACGAGCAGGTTGCGGTCGCGCGCCGCGGCGAGCACGCGCTCTGCTTCGGCCAGCGAGGCGCAGAGCGGTTTCTCGATCAAGAGATGGCAGCCGCGCGCCAGCAGCGGCAGCGCCACCTGCTCGTGGCGGTCTGTCGGCACGACGATCGACACCGCGTCGCACGCGTCGCCGAGCTCCTCGAGCGTCGCGAACCGCCGGCAGTTGTGGCGGGCGCAAATCTCCGCCGCCCGGGCGTCGCTCGTCTCGAAGATGCCCGCCAGCTCCGCGCCGGGAAGCGAGGCATAGATGCGCGCATGGTGCTGCCCCAGCGAACCCACGCCGGCGACACCGCATTGAATCTTCGTCGAAGCCATGACGCGCGACCGTAGCGGCGGCGGCTTCGACCGCGACACGAAAAACCGGCCCGCTCCCCGCGCCGACAAACCGCCCCGCCGACGGCCGGTGGCCCGGCCCGGGACGCGTCCGCAGGACACCGAGGTGCCGAGGGCAACAATTATAATGACCCGTTCATCAGCAAATAACGGGATAATGTCCAGATACTCGCCGATAATGTCCGGATACTGCCGGAATAATGTCCAGATACTCGGCGAGCCGAGGCGGCCCCGACGGTGCGGATCAACGCGGCAACGCGTCACCGCGCCCCCGCAGCTCAGGCCTTGCCCGAGCTGAGTTCGCGCAGGACGCCGTCGTGGAGGAAGAGCTGGCGATCGGTCTTCGCGGCGTGCGCGGCGTTGTGCGTGACGAGCACCAGCGCCGTCTGCGTTTCGCGGCAAAGCCCGACCAGGAGATCGATCACCGCGTCGCCCGTGTGCTCATCGAGATTGCCCGTCGGCTCGTCCGCCAGGAGGAGCTGCGGCGTGTTCATGAGCGCGCGCGCCACCGCGACGCGCTGACGTTCGCCGCCCGACAACTGCGCCGGCAGGTGGTGCGCGCGGCCGGCGAGTCCGACGCGCGCGAGGAGGTCGTTGGCACGGGCGAGGTCGCGCGCGCGCGGGATGCCGATCATGCGCGCCGCCATCAGCACGTTCTGCCGGGCGTCGAGTTCCGGGATCAGGTAGAAGGACTGGAACACCATCCCGAGGTACGTCGCGCGGCGATCGACGCTCGGCGGCTGGCCGGCCCAGGTGAGGGTGCCGACGTCGGGCGCATCGAGCCCCGAGAGAAGGTTGAGCAGCGTGGACTTGCCCGAGCCCGATTCGCCGCGGATCGAGACGCTCTGGCCCGCCGCGACGTCGAGGTCGACGGCTTGCAGCACGTGCAGACGCTGCGTGCCGCTGAGGTACGTCTTCGCCAGCCCGCGCGCCGTAAGGATGGCGGCAGGGGCGGCGGCGGAACTGGGTGAACCGGAGGTCAAGGCAGGCGTGGGTCCAGGTGAAAGGGATCGTCGGTTGCCGCGTGGATCCGGGCTATTCGCTGCGCAAGGCGTCCACCGGCTTGAGCCGCGATGCCCGCCACGCCGGGAGCAGGCCGGCGACCGTCGAGATCACGACGGTGAAGATCACGATCGTGATCACGTCGCCGGGCGTGGTGTGCGCCGGCAGGTTGCTGAACTGGTAGAACCGCTCGAGCGCCGCCTGACGCTCCAGCAGCGTCGCGATGCCGTGCACCAGCTCGTTGCGGAAGGCCAGCAGCGTGAAGCCGCCGATGAGCCCGACAATTGTCCCGCACGCGCCGATGAAGAAGCCCTGCGCGCAGAAGCAGGCGGCCACGTGGCGGGGCTTGCCGCCCAGCGCGCCGAGGAGGCCGATCTCGCGCGTCTTGCGCACCACCGAGATCAGCAGCGAGCTCATCACCGAAAACGCCGCGACGATGATGATGATCAGCAGCAGGAAGAACATCATCCCCTTCTCCAGGTTCAGCACCCAGAGGAACTCGTCGAAGCTGTCCATCCATGAGAACGCGCGCACGTCGCCCGGCAGCACGCCGTTGATCGCCATCACCACCTCGTCCTCGTGAAAGCCCGGCTTGAGGCGGACGTTGATTCCGTGGACCGCGTTGCCGAGGTCGTAGAGCTCCTGCGCCGTGCGCAGCGTGCAATACACCATCGAGCTGTCGAGTTGTTGGTGCCCGATCTGCAGGATGCCGGCGACGCGCACCGATTTCGGCAGCAGGATGTCCTCGCCGCTCGTGTAGCGCTGCAGGATCAGCGGCGAATAGAGCTCAATCGTGCTGCCGACCCACGCGCCGAGCGTCTGCGCCAGCCCCGCGCTCAGGATCACGGAATCGTCGTCCAGCGCATCGAAGGAACCGGCGATGATGTAGCGGTCGAGCGCCACCACCTTGGAGACGGTCTGGAGGTCGATGCCGCGCATGAGCGGCGCGGAGTACCGCCCCTGATGATCGACGATCAGCATGCCGCCCGCCCAGGGCGTCGCCCCCGCCACCCCGCGCACCGCCTCGATCCGTTTCTCGACGACGCGATGGTCGGAAACGTAGGTCCGCGCCTTGATCTGAATCTCGCCCTCGGTCTGGACGATCATCCGGCGGATCTCGTAGCCAAACCCGCTCATCACGCTCTGCACGACCACCAGCACGATCACGCCCAGCGCCACGCCGAGCACGGAAATCGCCGTGAAGAACGGAAACTTCCGCCCCGACGGGAAGAGCTGCTTCAGGGCGAGATAGAAGTACCAGGGCATCGGGGCGCCGCTACGCGGCTAATGCAGAATGTAGAATGGAGAATGAAGAGTGGGCAAACCGGCCCACGACCACCAGCCGCCTGCATTCTGCGTTCTTCATTCTGCATTCTCCATTCTACATTCTCCATTAGGCTGACGCCGCCCGGCGGCATCAGCCGTTACTCCCGGGCCTGAGCTGCGGGAAGAGGATGACGTCGCGGATGCTCTCGGCCGCGGTGAGGAGGATGCAGAGGCGGTCGATGCCGACGCCCATGCCACCCGCCGGCGGCATGCCGTGCTCGAGCGCGAGCAGGAAGTCGTTGTCGATGTTCTGCCGTTCCTCGCCCGCCTGCTTCTCGAACATTTCGCGCTGCACGTCGGGATCGTTCTGCTCGGAGTACGCCGGCGCGACCTCCATGCCGCCGATCGTCAGCTCGAACACGTCGAGCACCGACGGATCGTCCACGTTGATCTTGGCCAGCGGGCAAAGCTCCTTGGGCAGGTGCGTGACGAAGGTCGGCTGGATCAGCGTCGGCTCGATCTTCTTCGAGAAGACCTCGTTCGTGATCTCGAACTCCTCCCAACCCGGATGCACCTGCAGGCCCATGGCCTCGGCCTTCGCGATCTTCTCGGCCTTCGAGCGGCTGAACCACTCGGCGTCGCCCGTCGCTTCCTTGATCAGGTCCTTGTAGCGCACCTCGCGCCATTCGCCGCCGAAGTCGATCATCTGGCCGCTGGCCGGATGCTTGATCTTCAGCGAGCCGTCGGCCGGGCGGATCACGTCGCGCACGAGCGAGGTCAGCAACCCGCGGATCAGTTCCATCATCCCGCGGTAGTCACTGTAGGCCTGATAGACCTCCATCATCGTGAACTCGGGATTGTGCCGCCGGGAAACGCCTTCGTTGCGGAAGATGCGGCCGAGTTCGAACACCCGGTCGAAGCCGCCGACGAGCATCCGCTTCAGCCGCAGCTCGGTCGCGATGCGCAGGTAGAAATCGACGTTGAGCGCGTTGTGATGCGTCACGAACGGACGCGCCGCCGCGCCGCCCGCCGTGCCTTCGAGCACCGGCGTCTCGACCTCGATGAAGTTCCGATCCTCGAGGAAGCGGCGGATGTGCGTGATGATCCGCGAGCGCAGCATGAGCCGCTCGCGCGACTCGGTGTTCACGATCACGTCCAGATAGCGCTGGCGATACACCTGCTCGGGATCGCTCAAGCCGTGGAACTTCTCCGGCAGCGGACGCAGCGCCTTGCTGAGGAGCGTGAACGCGTCGACGCGCACCGTGATCTCCCCGGTCTTGGTTTTGAAGAGGGTGCCGGTGACGCCGATGATGTCGCCCAGGTCGAGCGACTTCTTGAACACGCCGTAGCGCTCCTCGCCCAGGACGTCGCGGCGGAAGTACAGCTGCAGTTGCCCCTGCTGGTCCTGGATCTTCACGAACGAGCTGCCGCCCTGGACGCGGAAGGTGACGAGCCGGCCGGCCACGGTGACGGTCACCCCGTAGTCCTGCCCTTCGACATAGAGTTTTTTGGCATCAGCCGAGAAGTGCGTGGTGGCGATGTTCGCCCGGAAAGGGTCGAAGCCACCCGCGCGGAGGTCGGCGAGCTTCTGCCGCCGGACCGCATGCTGGTCGTGGGTGATGTCTTGAGGAATGTCGCTCATGAGCAGAATCGCGGACCCTGACGGGCCGTTCTGCCCGGGGCAAACGGAATTTGGCCGGGGTGCCGGGGCAGTTCCACTCCCTGCCGGCGACCTCCTGTTTTGCTCCTCGCGGCCCCCGTCGCGCCGCCGGCTGGAAACCGCACCTTAAGCCGCCAGCGCGCAGGCGTCGTTGAGGTCGCGATCGGTGATCTCCGGCAGGCGTGCCAGGGCGAAGATCCCCTGCGGCGCCCACAGGACCTTCCGGAGCGGCTCCAGCAACAGCGGATCGAGGTCCGGCGTCACCACGCTCTGCAAAATTGCCAGCGTCTGGCGCGAAGCCGGCAACCCCAGCCACTCGAGCACGCCATACACCCCACCCCGCTCAAACACCGCCGCCAGCTCCGCCCAGCGCGGCCCCGCGATGCCGCGCAGGCCCGCATGCTGCGCCACGAAAACAGTTAACGCCGGCGCCGCCTCCAGCGAGGCCACCAGGTCCGGACACCGGGCCGCCACCTGCAGCGCGGCGAGCCGGTGCCGCCGAAAGCGTCCGAGAAACTCCTGCACGTGCGCCGGCACGAAGGAGAGAAACGCCTGCCAGGTCTTCCGGTCCGCCCGCGCCCCCGCCGCCGCCAGCACCTCGGGCGTCGGCTCGACCACGAGCCATTCATCGCCGTAGAGGCGCTCGAACTGGACGTCAGGCCAGGGCGTCACGCGATAAGCCTCACCGGCATGCGACCAGCCGTAAGCGAGGGGCACCGAGCAGCGAAAGGAGCGGGCAGAGGAGGTGGAGTTCATGCCCGCGATCATACGGGTCCCGTGGGACATCCGTTGTCCCAGCGGCTGCAGCCGCTGGGATAAAGTGAAAGTGAGAGTGACCTTCGGAGTGAAAGTGGCCTTCGGAGTGAAAGTGAAAGTGAGAGTGAAAGTGGCCGAACCCAGAGCAGTGTCCGCCAAAGTCCGTAGCTTCCCCACTTTCACCTTCACTTTCACTGTCACTTCCCCGCGGTCCACCGCGGGGAGCTCATCCCGCCCGGCCCGGCGCACGACGGCGCCGGCTCGAGAGAAAGAGAAAGAGGAAGAGGAAGAGTAAGCCGGAGCCATGCAGTAGGAACTTCGTTTAGGTGGCAAATTGGGGTCGGTCTTCTACTGC